>VAYE01000174.1 GCA_005883235.1 Actinomycetota bacterium | reverse complement strand
CGGCGCGCACGGTCTCGTGCACGAGGTGCGGCTTGAGGTCGGCGCCGAAGATCTCGGACTCGAGCGTCACCTGCTTCGACGCCTTCCCACCGCCGTCGAGCAAGGGGGCCTTAGGCGCGGCCATGCGCCTTCTCCTCCCGAACCTCGACCAGACCGTTCTTCGGGCCCGGCACGGCGCCGCGCACCAGGAGCAGGTTCCGCTCGGTGTCCACGTCGTGGACGGTGAGCCCGACCTGCGTGACGCGCTTGCCGCCGAGCCGGCCCGCCATCTTCCTGCCCTTGAACACGCGCGAGGGGGTCGCCGAGGCGCCGATCGAGCCGGGCTTGCGGACGTTGTGCGAGCCGTGCGTGACGGGGCCGCGGCTGAAGCGGTGGCGCTTGATCGTGCCGGCGAATCCCTTGCCGATCGAGACGCCGGAGACCTTGACGTGGTCGCCGGGCTCGAACGCCTCGACGGTCACCGACTCGCCGACGGTGAGCTCGCTCCCGCCGCGGAGCTCGACGAGGTGCCGGTGCGGCGCCGCCTGCCCCTTGCGGAGGTGGCCGAGCTCCGGCCGCGAGAGCTTCCGCTCGGCGACGGGCTCGAAGGCGAGCTGGACGGCCTCGTAGCCGTCCGTGTCGACGGTCTTCACCTGCACGACCGGACACGGGCCCGCCTCGATCACCGTCACCGGCGTGGCGATGCCCGTCTCCTCGTCGTAGACGCGCGTCATGCCGAGCTTTCTGCCGACGATGCCCTTCACGCCACCCTCAGAGCTTGATCTCGATGTCGACGCCGGCCGGGAGGTCGAGCCGCATCAGCGAGTCGACCGTCTTCGGCGTGGGCGAATGGATGTCGATCAGCCGCTTGTGCGTCCGGATCTCGAAGTGCTCGCGCGAGTCCTTGTCCTTGAACGGGCTCCGGATCACGGTGAACACGTTCTTCTCCGTCGGCAGCGGGACGGGACCGGTGATGGTGGCGCCGGTTCGCTGGGCCGTCTCGACGATCTGCGACGCAGACTTGTCGAGCTGCTGGTGGTCGTAGCCCTTGAGTCGGATGCGGATCTTGGACTGTGGCATCAGCGAACCGGCGGCCTTCCTACTTGAGGATGTCCGTGACGACGCCCGCGCCGACGGTGCGACCGCCCTCGCGGATGGCGAACCGGAGACCCTGATCCATGGCGATCGGCTGGATGAGCTCGATCTCCATGTTCGTGTTGTCGCCCGGCATGACCATCTCCTGGCCCTCCGGGAGCTTGATCGAGCCGGTCACGTCCGTCGTGCGGAAGTAGAACTGCGGCCGGTAGCCGTTGAAGAACGGCGTGTGGCGGCCGCCCTCGTCCTTCGAGAGCACGTAGACCTCGGCCTTGAAATGCGTGTGCGGGGTGATCGAGCCCGGCTTCGCCAGCACCTGGCCGCGCTCGACGTCCTCGCGCTTGACGCCACGCAGGAGCGCGCCGGCGTTGTCGCCCGCCTGCGCGTTGTCGAGCGTCTTGTTGAACATCTCGACGCCGGTGACGACCGTCTTCTCGACCTTCTCGTGGATGCCGACGATCTCGATCTCGTCGCCGACCTTGATCTGTCCCTGCTCGACCCGGCCCGTGACGACGGTGCCGCGGCCGGTGATCGTGAAGACGTCCTCGATCGGCATCAGGAACGGCTTGTCGAGGTCGCGCGTCGGCTCCGGGATGTAGGAGTCGACCGCCTCCATCAGCTCGATGATCTTGGGCGTCCACTCCGCGTCGCCCTCGAGCGCCTTGAGCGCCGAGACCGTGATCACCGGAATGTCGTCGCCCGGGAACTCGTACTTCGAGAGCAGCTCGCGGACCTCCATCTCGACGAGCTCGAGCAGCTCGGGGTCGTCGACCATGTCGGCCTTGTTCAGCGCGACGACGATCGACGGCACCTCGACCTGGCGCGCGAGCAGGATGTGCTCACGGGTCTGCGGCATGGGGCCGTCGGCGGCGGAGACGACGAGGATCGCGCCGTCCATCTGGGCGGCGCCGGTGATCATGTTCTTGATGTAGTCGGCGTGCCCGGGGCAGTCGACGTGCGCGTAGTGACGGTTCTCCGTCTCGTACTCGACGTGGGACGTGTTGATCGTGATGCCGCGGGCCTTCTCCTCGGGCGCGTTGTCGATCTCGTCGAACGTCTTGATCGTCGTGTTGCCGCCCTGCTCGGCGAGCACCTTCGTGATCGCCGCCGTCAGCGTGGTCTTGCCGTGGTCGATGTGACCGATCGTGCCGACGTTCAGGTGCGGCTTCGTCCGTTCGAACTTCTGCTTGGCCATCTGGTTCCTCCGGTCTCCTTCCTAGGTCTGGGCGTCGACGATCTCGCCCGCGATCGACTGAGGGACTTCCTCGTAGCGATCGAACTGCATCGTGAACGTGGCCCGCCCCTGCGTCGTCGAGCGCAGATCGGTGGCGTAGCCGAACATCTCTGCCAGCGGAACTCGCGCGCGAATCACCTGGGCGTTCCCGCGCGGCTCGAGGTTCTCGACCCGGCCGCGGCGCGCGTTCAAGTTGCCCATGACGTCGCCGAGGTACTCCTCCGGGGTCACGACCTCGACGGCCATGATCGGCTCGAGGAGCTTCGGCTTGGCGCGCTTCAGCGCCTCCTTGAAGGCCATCGAGCCGGCGATCTTGAAGGCCCGCTCGCTCGAGTCGACCTCGTGGTAGGAGCCGTCGGTGAGCTGGACGCGCACGTCGACGACCGGATACCCGGCGAGGATCCCGGACTCCATCGCCTCCTGGATGCCGAGGTCGACGGCCGGGATGAACTCCTTCGGGACCTTGCCGCCGACGATCTTGTCGACGAACTCGTAGCCCTCGCCCGGCTCGGTCGGCTCGAGGTCGATGACGACGTCGCCGTACTGGCCGCTGCCGCCGGTCTGGCGAACGAAGCGCCCCCGAACCTTCTGGACGGGCTTGGAGACCGTCTCCCGGTAGGCGACCTGCGGCCGGCCGACGTTGGCGTCGACCTTGAACTCGCGCAGCAGGCGGTCGACGATGATCTCGAGGTGCAGCTCGCCCATCCCGGAGATGAGCGTCTGCCCCGTCTCCTCGTCGGTCCGCACGCGGAAGGTCGGATCCTCCTCGGCGAGACGCTGGAGGCCGCTCGAGAGCTTGTCCTGGTCGCCCTTCGTCTTCGGCTCGATCGCGACCGAGATCACCGGGTCGGGGAAGCTCATCGACTCGAGCCGGATCGGCGCCGTGTCGACGGCGAGCGTGTCCCCCGTCGTCGTGAACTTGAGGCCAACCGCCGCGGCGATCTCGCCGGCGCCGATCTCCGGCCGCTCCTCGCGGTGGTTGGCGTGCATCTGGAGGATGCGGCCGATGCGCTCGGTCTTCCCCGTCGTCGTGTTCACCACGCGGTCACCGGCCTTCACCTGGCCGGAGTAGACGCGGAAGTACGTCAGCTTGCCGACGTACGGATCTGACATGACCTTGAAGGCCAGAGCCGCGAACGGCTCGTCGAGGGCCGGGTGGCGCACGAGCTCGTGCTCGGTCCTCGGGTCGACGCCGTGCATGGGCGGCACGTCGAGCGGGCTCGGCAGGTAGTCGACGACGGCGTCGAGGAGCGGCTGGACGCCCTTGTTCTTGAACGCCGAGCCGAGGAGCACCGGCGTGACCGCGATCTCGAGCGTCGCCTTGCGGAGCGCGCGCCTGAGCATCTCCGGCGTCACCGAC
>VAYE01000173.1 GCA_005883235.1 Actinomycetota bacterium | reverse complement strand
CGGTGGGTGCAGCACGACGCCGTCCAGCTCGTCGACGGTGAAGAGCCTGTGGCCTCGAACCGCGGCGTCGTGCGACGTCACGGCGTCCAGCGACCGCTCGCCGAGGTCGCCTGCGAAGATGATGTGCACGACGTGCTTCGCCGCGAAGCTGCGCACTGGCGCAATCGAGTCGACGATCGCGACCGGCCCCTCGACCGGCACGTCCTCGTCGATGCCGATCTCCTCGCCGAGCTCGCGGTGCAGCGCATCGACGAGGCTCTCGCCGGAGTTGACGCCGCCGCCGGGCAGGAGCCAGTACTCCTTTCCGGGCTTCTCGTGACGGCAGAGGAGCACACGGTCGTGCCAGCGCAGGATCGCCGACACGCGGATCCGCGGCTCGGCGCCCATCAGGCGGACGACCCGAAGCCGCGTACGCCGCGCTCGCTCGCCGGCAGCTCGTCGACCTCGAGGAGATCGACCTCCGGAACCGGCAGCACGACGAGCTGCGCGATCCGCGTCCCGGGCTCGACGACGAACCCATGCTCGCGATCGGTGTTCAGCAGGATCACCACGAGCTCGCCGCGGTAGCCCGAGTCGACGAGGCCGGGCGTGTTCACGATCGTCAGGCCGTTTCGCGCCGCGAGACCCGACCGCGGCTGGACGAAGCCCGCATAGCCCTCGGGGATTGCCACCGCGAGGCCGGTCGGAACCGCCGCACGCGCGCCCGGAGCGAGCTCGACCCGCTCGCAGGCGGCGAGGTCGAAGCCCGCGTCCCCCGCGTACGCGCGCGCGGGAAGCGCCGCGTCCGGGCGCAGGCGCCGCACGGGAAGCTCGATCACCCGCGGGAGCGCGCGCGCTCGGCGTGCGCCTCGGCGACGAGGTAGGGCGCGAAGCGGCGCAGCTCGCGGCGCGGCAGCCGCGCCCGCACGTAGACCCCCTCCTCCCCGTCCTCGCGCTCGTCGATCGGCGCTCCGAGCGCGTAGAGCTCGGCGAGCTTGCCGCCCTCGGAGTGCGGCAGCAGCAGCCGGACCGGCTCGAAGCGGTCACCGAAGCGCGTCGCGAGGCGCGCCCGTAGCGCGTCGAGCCCCTCTCCGGTTAGGGCGGAGACCAGCAACGCTCCGGGGAAGCGGTTGGCAAGCCGCCTTCGCGCCAGCGGGTCGACGGCGTCCATCTTGTTCACGACGAGCTCGATCGGCAGCTCGCCCGCTCCGATCTCGCGCAGGACGGCGTCGACCGCCTGCACCATCTCCTCGAGCCGCGGCTCGGGCACGGAGCCGTCGACGACGTGTAGGACGACGTCGGCGACGAGCGTCTCCTCGAGCGTCGCCGCGAACCCCTCGACGAGCTGGTGCGGCAGGCGGCGGATGAAGCCGACCGTGTCGGTGACGAGGTAGCGGCGCCCGTCGTGCTCGAACCCGCGCGTCGTCGGGTCGAGGGTCTCGAAGAGGCGATCGTCGACGGAGGCGTCGGCGCCGGTGAGCGCGTTCAGGAGCGTCGACTTGCCGACGTTCGTGTACCCGGCGAGCGCGATCGTCGGCGTCTCGGTGCGGCGCCGTGACTTCCGGCGCGTGTCGCGCTGCTTGCGAAGCGCCGCGAGCCGGCGGCTAAGCAGGCGCGAGCTCGACCTGGAGCTTGCCCTCGGCGCTCACCGCGTGCTGGGCGAAGATGTCGAGGATCAGCTGCGTCCGGTCGACGACGCGCGCCTGGAGCGCGTTCTCGAGCGCCCGCTGCTGCACCGGGTCGAGCTCGTCGTCGGCGACGAGCACCTCGGCGCCGGAGGTGCCGTAGACCTCCTTCAGCTCCTCGAGCTTGCCCTTCCCCACGTAGGTGCGCGGATCGGGCCGAGGCCGGTGCTGGACGAGCTCGCCGACGACCTCGACGCGGGCGGCGGCGGAGAGCTCTCCCAGCTCGCCGAGCTCCTCCTTCGCGTCCACTCCCGGCGCGAGCACCGCGACGACGAACCCACGCTCGGGCTGTGCGCCCGGGGCGGGGTCGGGCTGACGGTGACTCACGCTCTTGATTATGGCTCCGATAGCGTCTGACCGTGCGCATCTCCCCGACGCTCACCGAGATGGCGACGTACCCGTTCGTGCGGCTCGAGGAGGAGCGGCGCCGGCTCGAGGCCGACGGCGTGCCGGTGATCGACTTCGGCAAGGGCGACCCGAACGAGCCGACCGACCCGCGCATCCGGCAGGCGCTCGTCGAGAACCTCACCGAGCGGTCGAGCTACCCGCTCGCGCAGGGCCTCCCCGAGCTCCGCGCGGCGGTCGCCCGCTGGTGCGAGCGGCGCTTCGGCGTGGCGCTCGACCCCGACACGGAGGTCGTGCCGACGCTCGGCTCGAAAGAGGCGATCTTCAGCCTCGCGCAGGTGCTCGTCGACCCGCCCGACAAGCGGCTCGTCGTCTATACCGAGCCCGGCTACCCGGTCTACGAGCGCGGCGCCCTCTTCGCCGGCGCCGAGCCGCTTGCCCTCCCGCTCCGGGCGGAGAACGACTTCCTTCCCGACCTCGACACGGTGGACGAGGAGACGTGGCGCCGCACGGCGATCCTCTGGGTGAACTACCCCAACAACCCGACCGGCGCGACGGCGCGGCTCGACTTCTACCAGCGTGCGGCGGAGCTCGCGGCTCGGTGGGATTTCGCGCTCGCCTCCGACGAGGCGTACACCGAGATCGCGGCGCTGAAGGCGTTCCGGCCGACGGTCGGCACGGCGCCGCAGGAGTTCGTGCAGCGCGCGTCGGTCGTCGCCTGGGACGACGAGGAGCACGTCGCGCGCGCGCGCGAGACCTACCGGCGCAAGCGCGAGATCCTCCTCGGCGCGCTCGAACGGCGCGGGTTCCGCGTCGCGGGGAGCCGCGCGGGCATGTACCTCTGGGTCGAGATGGCGGGGGAGCTCGTGCCGCGCCTGCTCGAGCACGGCGTCGTCGTCTCGCCGGGCGAGTTCTTCGGCCCTTCCGGCGCCGGCTACGTCCGCTTCGCGCTCGTGCCCACGGAGGCCGAGTGCCGCCGCGCGGCCGAGATCCTCGAGGAGGTGCTGTGAGCGACGTCGAGGCGATCATCGCGGCGCTCGACCGCGGCGAGATCCGGGTCGCCGAGAAGGTGGACGGCGAGTGGCGCGTGAACGAGGAGGCGAAGCAGGCGATCCTCGACTATTTCCGCCTCCGCGACATGGAGCCGCTCGAGGCCGGGCCGTTCGAGTACCTGGACAAGATCCCGCTGAAGCGCGACTACGCGCGGCTCGGCGTGCGCGTCGTCCCCCCCGCGACGGCCCGCTACGGCTCGTTCCTCTCCCCCGGGGTCGTGGTGATGCCGAGCTACGTGAACATCGGCGCCTGGGTCGGCCCGAGGACGATGGTCGACACATGGGCCACCGTGGGCTCGTGCGCCCAGATCGGCGCCGACGTACACCTGGCGGGCGGCGTCGGCATCGGCGGCGTGCTGGAGCCGGTGAACGCGCGTCCGGTGATCGTCGAGGACGGCGCGTTCCTCGGCTCGCGCTGCATCGTCACCGAGGGCGTGGTGATCGGCGAGGGAGCGGTGCTGGGCCCGAACGTCGTGCTGACCGCCTCGGTGCCGGTCATCGACGTGACCGGCGAGGAGCCGGTGGAGCACCGCGGCTACGTGCCGCCGCGGTCGGTCGTCCTGCCCGGGACGCGCCCGCGGGAATTCCCGGCGGGGACGTACAACCTCGCGTGCGCGCTGATCGTCGGCCGGCGAAGCGAGTCGACCGATCTCAAAGTGAGCCTCAACGAGGCGCTCCGCGAGCACGGGATCGGCGCCTAACCGCAGGCTCGGCCGGCCGGGACGATCGGCCGTCCGGCAGACGCCGATGTGGCGCCGACCGACTCCGTCCGGTCGCGTCTCTAAAGTTTTATGCCCTCGCTAAGCCCCGAACGCAGGTTCGACCGAGCGAAAGCACCAACTAATCCGAGGAGCCCAGGTTGAGCAAGTACGCACCGCGCACCAGGCAGATCGAGCGGCAAGGTATCGCGCTGATCGCCACCGTCTTCACCGCCCTTGGCCACAACTGGAACGAGAACCAGGTCGATGTCGGCATCGACGGCTGGGTCGAGCTGGTCAAGAAGCCGAAGCGGAAGGCGACGGGGCGGATCGTTCTAGTCCAGAGCAAAGCCACTGGCGTCCCGTTCCGTCCCGACGCGCCGGTCACCTACGTCTGTCGCGAGGAAGATCTGCGGTATTGGCTGAACGGGAACGCGCCGGTGATTCTCGTCCGGTCGCACCCGGCCAGCGGCGAAGCCTATTGGGTTTCGGTCAAGGACTACTTCGCCGCGCATCCGGAGCAGCGGGCGGCGCGCAAGATCATCTTCGACCGCGACAGCGACCGCTTCGACAAAGACATGGACGAGGCGCTCTGGCAGCTCGCCCGCCCGCGGCACGATGGCCTCTACCTCGGCCCGCCGCCGGTGCGTGAGATGCTCCTCAGCAACCTGCTGCCAATCACCCGGGTGCCGGAGGTGTTTTACGCCGCACCGGCCGACGTGAGGACGTATTTCCAAGCCCGCGGACGTCTCCGTGAGGCCGACGCGCGATCGCTGCGCGCGTGGGGCCTAGCAAGCGACACCATCTTCACGTTCCACGATCCGGCCGCGACGGCGATCGAGTGCCTCTGTGCTGGCCCGGCCGACGCAATCGCAACCGAGGAGTGGGCACAAAGCGACGACTCAGTCGTGCAGCGTCAGTTCGTGCAGCTCCTGAACGGCGCGCTCGAGGAACAGACCTGGCCAGCTGCGCGCCGCGGCAAGGATCACGACACGCTGTACATCGCGGCGCCAGAGGATCTGTCGTCGGTCGAGGTTCCCGGCCGCAGCAGTCAGATGCGGACGATCGTCAAGACTTATCGTCGCGACGACGGCTCGGTGAGGTACGTCCGCCACCTGGCGCTCGACCGCCGCTTCCGTCGCTACGACGACGTTTGGTATCTCGAGATCGTTCCGACCTACTTCTTCTCGCTCGACGGCTACTGGCAGTCGAAGTTCGCGGCCAAGCAGTTGTCCGGGATCAAGCGGATCGAGCGCCACAGGGATGTCCGCCGCCATGTCGAGACCTGGTCTTGGATCTTGCGTGGCGAGGTCGACCTCGGCGGTATGGCGCCAGATCCGAACCGGCGGCTGCTGGAGTTCGGGCCGCTCGCTGACGTCGAGCTCGACAACTCGCCGGAAGATGAGATGGCCTCGCCAGAGGAGACCGCCGACAGCGGTTTCAACGTCGGCAGCGACGAAGCGATCGACAACGGGAAGGCCGCCTGATGCGCGCGGATTTACTGGAAGAGCCCGAGCTCCAGTTCGGCAACGGCCGTCATGTGGACCCGCGTTTCGGTCTCCTCGAGCTCGGGCCTGCTGACGGTGACGCCGCCGCCGCGCCGCGGACGATCAGCGTCGGCGTCGTCGGCACCGAAGAGACGATCGACGGCATCGTCAAGTGGCTCACCCGCTGCCGGAAGGCGATTCCGGGCTGGGCCGACGCGAAGCAGCCAAACCTGTACCCGCCTTTCCCCGGCTTCGTCCACGGCATCGGCTTCAACTGCGAACTGCGCTTCGACCAACGCCATCAGCGGCCGATCTCCGGGCGCGTCATGCGCGATCTGCGCAAGATCGAGGACCGCGCCGAGCGCGTTCGTGCGGTCGCCGGTGTGTTCGTAGATGAAATCGGCGTGCTGGCCGAGCGCGCGCTTCCGCAGGTGGTGATCGTGGCGCCGTCGATCGAGATGCTGCAGGTGGTATCCGGCGCCCAAGGCGGCGGCGGGCAACCGCAGCTGCACGACGTGCTGAAGGCGCGGGCGATGGTCCATCCGGTGCCGCTGCAGTACGTGCGGCCGGCGACGTACGACAAATCGAAGCTGCGCAAGCAGAACGAGGTGACCGAGCGTCCGTCGCAGCCGCAGGACGAGGCGACGCGCGCCTGGAACCTTCACACGGCGCTTTACTACAAGGCTGGCGGCTATCCGTGGGCGCTCGTGCGCGAGCCAAGTGATCTGCAAACCTGTTTCATCGGCATCTCGTTCTACTGGGACCACGAGGAGGTGCTGGCGACGAGCTTGGCCCAGGTGTTCAACGAGCGCGGCGAGGGCGTGATCGTTCGGGGCGGCCCGGCAAAGCTGTCGGAGGTCGACCGCACGCCGTACCTACCGCGCGATGACGCCGAAGCGCTGCTGCGCGAGGCGCTCGCGCAGTATCGCGAGGAGCACCGCCACCTGCCCGCGCGCGTCGCCATCCATAAGACATCGCGCTTTACCGACACCGAGATCGATGGCTTTCACGCCGCCGCCGATACTGCCAACATCGACACGCTCGAGCTGATAGCGATCGGCGACGCCTCCACGCGCTTCTTCACCCCGCGCGCGTCGCCACCCTTCCGCGGCACGCACATCGTCCTCGACGACCGCTCGCAGCTGCTCTACACGACCGGGAGCATCCCGTTTTATGAAACGTATCCCGGCCCGTACGTGCCGACTCCGCTCAGCATCACTCTCGAGTCATCCGATGGCGGGCGCCGTCACGGGATCGAACTGCTGGCGCTGACGAAGCTGAACTGGACGAGAGGTGCGCGGGATACGGGTTCACGCGACCCTCTCCCACTTGGAGCGCA
The DNA here is from genome assembly GCA_005883235.1 of Actinomycetota bacterium. The sequence goes on along the minus strand of VAYE01000173.1, from coordinate 2,317 downwards.
TGTTGAACGTGCCCTTTCGCCACTCAATTCGCCAACGGCTCGGCTGGCCCAACCACGACGGCTCGGCCGCACTCTAGGCGCACGTCCAGGATGCCGCCGGGAAAGCGAACGCGAGCCGCCTCCTGCCCTAGCGCCGCCGCGACGGCGACCGCGCTCGTGCCTGACGCGGTCGTCTCCCCCACGCCGCGCTCCCACACCCGCGCGGTGATCTCGCCGGGCTCATCCAGGCGGGCGACCTGCACGTTCGTCCGCTCGGGGAAGCGCGGGTGCGTCTCGAGCAGCGGGCCGATCAGCGGCAGGTCGTCCGGATCGCCCTCAACGACCGCGTGCGGGTTTCCGACCGACACCGGCGTCACCTCGAGCCCGGCCACGCGTTCGCGCTCGTAGACCTCCACCTCGCCGAGGTCGGTCTCGACCCGGCCGTCGCCGAGCATCCGCGCCTCGACCACCCGAGGCCCGACCGCGAGCCGCACCCGATCGACATCGTTCCGGTTCGCCAGCCAGCGTGCGGCGATGCGCGTGCCGTTCCCGGAGAGCTCCGCCTGCGAGCCGTCGGGGTTCCAGATCGTCACGTCCGCCGTATCCCGGCCGGTCACCCGCACCGCAAGGATTCCGTCGGCGTCGCCCACGAGCTCACGGACGCGCTCCGGCGTGAGGTCAGCGTCCTCCAGGAGCAGGTAGGTGTTGCCGAGCGCGTGCCACCTCGAAGATCTCATCCGCGACCTCGCCCGCCGGGCGATCGGCGTCAACGCTAACGAGGCCCGAGATGCGCCGCATCCACTTGCGCTGGTAGGCGGCGTACCGGCGCGTGCGCAACGCGATCGCGGCGCGAGCCTCCTCCGGCGGAAGCGTCGCCGCCGCCTCGAGGCCGAGCGTCTTGCGCGCCGTCTCCGAGATGGACCCCGCGAGCGCTCGCCGCGCCTCCTCCGCCACGCCGGCTTCGAGCATCGCGCGCGTTCGCGTCTCGATCCGCCGCTCGAGCTCGACCTTCGGCACCTCGAGCCCGAAGACGAGCGTCGGGTGCCGTGTCGCCTCGCCCCAGAGGCGATCCTCGGCGGGCACGAGCGACTCGCCTGCGCCGGCGAGCTCGAGCGCGCGGACCACCCGGCGCCGGTCGTTCGGATGGACGAGCGCCGCCGCGGCGGGATCGAGCTCGGCGAGGCGGTCATGAGCCGCTTCGCCTCCTCGCTCGTCGTAGAACGCCTCCCAGCGGGCGCGCTCGCCCGAGGGCGCCGGCGGGTCGAGGTCGGCCAGCGCGGCACGCAGATAGAGGCCGGTTCCGCCGACCACAATCGGCGTCCGCCCGGCGGCGAGGATCTCGTCGATCGCCGCGTGCGCCAGCGCCGCGTACTCGCCGACCGAGCCCTCGTGGTCGAGCGGCCAGATGGCCACGAGTCGCATCGCGGCGCCCGACTGGTTCGTGAGGATCGGCAGGCCGCGGTAGGCCTGCATTGCGTCGGCGGAGACGAGCTCGGCCGGGATGCGCGCTCCGAGCGCCTCGGCCGCGGCGGACTTGCCCGACGCCGTCGGGCCGAAGATCGCGACGACTCCCACCGCTAGAGGAGCCGCGCGGCGGCCGCGTCGATCGTCTCGTCAGGCACGCCGGCCGCGCCGAGGTACTCGCGGACGCTGCTGTAGCGGCGCTCGAGCTCCTCCAGCACGGCCACCATCGCCTCGGCCGGAGCCGACCCGATCCGCCGTCGCCGCTCCCGCTCGAGGTCGTCCTCCGCGGCGACGACCCAGGCCGCGGTCTGCTCACGCAGGTTGTAGCCGCTCAGGGCGTAGTCGGCGGCGATCGTCCCGATGTCGACGTCGACGAGCCGGAGCAAGAGCGCGACGACGAGGCCGGTGCGGTCCTTGCCGCCGTGGCAGTGGACGACGACTGTGCCTTCCGGCGCGTTCGCGACGGCGGCGAACGCCTCCGCGAACTGCGGGCGGCGCCGCTCGAGGAACTCCAGGTAAACGGCGCGAGTCGAGCCGGCCGCGTCAGGCTGGATCCGCGACACGCCATAGTCGAGGAGCTCGTCCCAACCCGCGTCGCTCAGCGCCCGCACGCTGTCGGCTCGGACGACGGCGCCGAAGCGCGTCGTGCGCCCGTCCTCGGTCCGGTGGCCGCCGAGGTCGCGGACGTTGAGGCAACCGTCCCAAGTGAGCGTCCGCTCAGGCCGCGGGGGACGAAACGAATCAGGCACCCGGAGGCTCGGAACCCGATCGCGGTTTGATGCCTAATGCCGATTCCATCTCCCACAGCTCTCGCTGCAGCGCCCGCGTCGCCTTCTCTACCAGCTCAATCTTCTCCACGATGGCATCGTCGTAG
>VAYE01000003.1 GCA_005883235.1 Actinomycetota bacterium | reverse complement strand
CGCGTCGCGAACGACGTGGGACACGAGCTCGAGGTGCCGCCGCGACGCGACCTCGGGGACGACGCCTCCGAACCGGGCGTGCAGGTCGGCCTGCGAGGACACGACGTTCGAGCGAACGTGCCCGCCGTCGAGGACGGCCGCCGAGGTCTCGTCGCAGGAGGTCTCGAGCGCGAGGATCCTCGAGGTCATCCGCGCGCCGGCTCGCGCACGGGGTTCTTCCACATGACGAGCGCGTCCTCGCGGTTGTCCGTGTAGTAGCCGCGCCTGATGCCGCGTGGCTCGAAGCCGAGCCGCTCGTAGAGCGCGATCGCCTGCGTGTTCGAGACGCGGACCTCGAGGGTGTACCCGCGGCGGCCGTCCGCCGCCGTCAGCTCGAAGAGCCGGTCGAGGAGCGCGGTCGCGATCCCACGCCGCCTGTGCTCCGGCTCGACGGCGACGTTCATCACGTGCCAGGCGTCGACGTACCGCGAGATGATGAGGTAGCCGAGCAGCACGTCGGACTCGGCATCGAAGGCGCCGAGACAGATCGACGAGGGCTTGGCGACCTCGCCGGCGAACATCGACCGGGACCACGGCGTCGGGTACGAGCGCCGCTCGATCGCCTCGACCGTGGCCAGGTCGCGGAGCTCGAGGCGCCTGAAGCGGAGCTCGCTCACGGGGCGACCGCCCGCTCGGCATCGGGCACGCGGAGGTAGATCGGCTCGACCGACTCGGCCGGCCCGAAGTCGCGCGCCAGGGCGACGTGGAGGTGCGCCCGCGGAACGTGAAGGTCGCTCCCCTTCGGCGGCACCTCGGCCCCCATCGCCTCGAAGACGGCGCGGTAGCGAACGGCGCCGTCGCCGACGCAGACGGCGCCCGGCCCGAGCTCGAGCTCCTCGGGGCGGACACAGCGCGGGCCGTCGAGCAACGCGAAGACCTCGCGTCTACGAGCGTCGACCACGGGGATCGCGCCCGGCGCGCCCGCGGCGAGCGCGTCGAGCGTCGACACGCCCGCGACCGGGAGACCGAGCGAGAGAGCGAGCCCGCGCGCGGTGGCGAGCCCGATCCGGATCCCGGTGAAGCTGCCCGGCCCGGTGCCGACCACCAGAGCGTCGAGATCGCCAGGCTCGGCGTCCGCCGCGGCGAGGAGAGCGTGCGCGTCGGCGAGCACGCTCACCGCCCGCGAGCGTCGCTCGCCGAGCGGCTCGCCGTCGCGCACGAGTGCGGTCGAGGCCACGTCGGTGGCGGTGTCAAAGGCGAGAATCAGCACCGCGGAAGATGCGTTCGAGCAGGGATTTCTCGGCGGCCTCGAGAGCGATCAGTCTACCCGGACCCGTATGGGCCATCCGAACGCCGAGCCGCACCGGCGGCAGCCCGTCGCCCGCCGCCTCGGGCCACTCGACGAAGACGAGGGCTCCGTCGAAGTAGGGCTCGAGGTCCCCCCACTCCGCCGGCGAGACGGTGGCGAAGCGGAAGAGGTCGAGGTGCGAGACGGGGATCCGCCCCTCGTAGCGGTGACCGATCGTGTACGTCGGGCTCGTGATCGGAGCCGCTACGCCGAGCGCACGGCACGCGCCGCGCACGAAGGTCGTCTTGCCCGCGCCGAGCTCGCCCGCGACCGTGACGACGTCGCCGGGCTCGAGCTCAGCCGCGACGGCCGCCCCCACCCGCTCGGTCTCCTCCGGCGACGACGTCTCGAGGCGCATGCCCCGAAGGGTAGGGACTAGAAGAGTCCGAGCTGGACCGGCGCCTCGGCGACGACCCGGAGCAGCGGCTCGGGCGGCGGCGGCGGCGCGGTCTCGCGCCCGAGGAGCTCCGGCAGGCGGGCGAAGTCCGACTCGAGCACCTTCAGCATCGCGGGCGTGTAGAGCGCCGCGGCGGGGTGGTACAGCGGGTAGAGCAGGACGCGGCGATGGCCGACCGTCGTCTCCTGCTCCTGGCCGTGGACGCGCGTGATGCCGGTCGGCTTCCCGGAGAGGAGCTTGGTCGCGAAGTTGCCGAGCGTCGCGACGACGCGCGGCTGGATCAGCTCCACCTGCCGGAAGAGGTAGCCCTCGCACGCCTCGATCTCCTCCGGCTGCGGGTCGCGATTCCCGGGCGGGCGGCACTTGATCACGTTCGCGATGTAGACCTCGCGGCGTTCGAGGCCGATCCCGGCGAGCAGGCGCTCGAGGAGCTTGCCCGCCTGGCCCACGAACGGCACGCCTTGCTGGTCCTCGTGGAACCCCGGCGCCTCACCGACGAACATCAGGTCGGAAGCCGGATCGCCGGCCCCGAACACGACCTGCGTCCGCCCGGCCGAGAGCGGACAGAGCGTGCAGCCCGACGCGGCCGCCGCGAGCCCGCCGAGCTCGTCGGCTCTCGCTACCGACTCAGTGACCGCAGCCACACGAACCGCCGCAACAGCCTCCACCTCCGCCGAAGCTTGGCTCCACGGCGGTGCCGTGAGTCGCGAACACGGAGAACTGCTTCCGCACGTTCTCGGCGCCGCAGTCCGGACAGCCGGGGTCGTGCCCGTTCCGGACGAGCTCCTCGAAGTGGGACTCGCACTCCATGCAGACGTACTCGTAGATCGGCATCGCCTCGGGAGTCTAGGCAGCAGTTCGGACAGGTCGCAAATGTGCTCGAATTGATGCATGTGGCCGGGCCTCTGGGTGCGCTTGGAAGGGCGGCTCGTGATCCTCGAGCCGCTGCGGGACGAGCACGAAGCGGGCCTCCGGGCGGCCGCGGCCGACAAGCGCGTCTGGCGCTTCATGGCGAAGAGCAACCCGGAGGAATGGCTGCACGAGACGTTCGCCGAGACCGAGGCCGGCAGGCGTGCCCCATTCACGGTCTTCGTCGGCGGACAGGCGGTCGGCTCGACGAGCTACATGAGCCTCGCGCCCGAGCACCTGCGGCTCGAGATCGGGTCCACGTGGATGAACCCGTCGGCCTGGGGCACGGGAGCGAACGCCGAGGCGAAGTACCTCCTGCTCAGGCACGCGTTCGAGACGCTCGGCTGCCGCCGTGTCGAATTCAAGACCGAGGCGAGGAACGAGCGGGCTCGGGCCGCTCTCGCCGCGCTCCCCGCGCAGTTCGAGGGCATCCACCGCAAGCACATGCTCGTGCGCGGCGGCGAGCGGCGCGACTCGGCCTGGTACGCCGTCGTCGACGACGAGTGGCCGGAGGTGAAGGCGACGTTGGAGTCGCGGCTTAGAAAGGCCCGCGGACGCGCCGTCCGCTGAGGCGGCCCGCGAGCGTCGACCGCCCGACCTGCAGGCGGCCGTGCGCGGCCTTCGCCCCGCTGACCGTGATCGAGCCGACGAACCTGAGCGGGAAGAGCGAGCCCGACGTGGGCCTGAAGAGCTTCAGCGCGCCGCTCACCTGCAGTCCCGGGATCGCGCTGTAGCGGACGAGCGAGAAGTTCACCCCCGAGATCTTCAGCGTGCCGCCGTAGGGCCCGGCGAGCGCGGGAGGCGCCTGCTCGAAGCCCGCGAAGCCGGCGCCCCAGGTCGCCACGGCCTCGTGCAGGGTGGTCGAGACCGCGTTCAGCGTGCGCCCGCGGAGACCGCCCGCCCCCACCGGCTTGACCGCGGCGACCGAGGCCGGGAACGAGGCCACCTGGGGGACGAGCAGCGGCGACCGCGTGCAGCGCGTCGGAGGAACTCCTCCGGCGAGCCACGTCTTGACTGCGTTCTCTGCGCAGCCGGACAGGTCCGCTCCGAGCACGCTGTGACCCACGCCGGGCGCGATCACGAGGTGGCCCTGCGGGAAGCGCGCAGCCACGTCGGCGGCCGTCGCCGCCGGCGTCCGCAGGTCGCGGTCGCCTGCGAACACGAGCACCGGCACGTTGGGCAGCGGGCCGGGCCCGACCCCCTGGCGCGCCGGCTGCGCCGGCCAGAGCAGGCAGAGCGCGGCGGGCCCGATGTCCGCCGCCCACTTCCCGAACGGGCCGGTCGCGCCGGCAGGCAGCGCCGCCCGCGCGGCGTCGTAGAGCGCCGTGCGCTGCGCCAGCGGCGTGCTCTGCTGCCACGGAAACGGGCCGTCGTCGCAGACGGTCGCGGCGAGGAGGCCCATGCTCAGATCCTCGGTGGGCAGGATCGACGACTGGCGGTCGAGCTCGACGAGGCGGAGCAGCATCCGCGGCTGCCCGTGCAACGCCGCATGGACGGCCGCGGGAAGCTCGGCGGCGAGGCCGGGATTGAGGTCGGAGTCGAGCACCGCGCCGCTCAGCAGGTCGACGCCGGTCGCCTGAACCGTCCGGGTGCCCCCGCCGATCCGCGCAATCGGTCCCTTGAGCGGGCGCGCGGCGAGGCGGTTCGCGATCGAGACGACCTCACGGACGAAGTTCGGTGTCGCTTTCCTGCAGACCCCCGCGTTGCAGAGCGCGGCGAGGCCCTTCGGCATCTCCTGGAGATCGTTCAGCGCGAACGGGTCGCGGCCGGCCGGATCGGCGACGGAGTCGAGCACCAGGCGCTCGACGTGCTGCGGGTAGGTGTACGCGTAGGCGACGGAGAGCTGCGTTCCGTACGACGTCCCCCACAGCGCGACCTTGTCGACGCCGAGCGCCTGTCGAACCGAGTCGATGTCGTCCGCGTGGTCGCGCGTCGAGTAGAAGCTCCGCGCCGGGCCGATCTCGTTCGCGCACGTCGCCACGAGCGCCTGCTGCCGCGCGGGGGAGGCCGCCGGCTCGTTCTGGAACTCGGGGCAGCGCAGGACGCCCGAGCGCCCGGTGCCGCGCGGGTCGAACGCGATCAGGGTGTAGCCGGGGAACTGGGCACGCAGGAACTCCCCCTGGGCCTGCAGGTCGAAGGCGCTCGCGGAGGCCTGACCGGGTCCCCCTGCGATGAGGAACATCACCCCGCGGGGTGTGCCGCCGGCGCGTAGCCGCTCGACGTAGAGCGAGACCGTCCCCGGCGTCGCGCCGGTCCGGTCGAGGGGCACCGTGACCGTCCCGCACTCGACGGCGCCCTTGCCGCAGTCGCCGAAGGTCAGCGCCGCGGCCGCTCCCCGGGGCAGCAGTAGCGACGCCGCGAGCGCCGTGACGACGATGAGAGGACCCCGGAACGACATCGAGAGGACGGTCAGGATAGCTAGGCTACGGCGTGCCCGGTATCCGCTAGGGAACTGGAGCTTTGCGAGTGGTAGAGACGATTCAGGTCATCGGCGCCGGCCGCGTCGGCGCGGCGCTCTCGGCGCGACTCGGGGAGCGTGGCGTCGAGCTACGAGAGGGTGACGCCGAGCTCGTTCTCCTGTGCGTGCCGGACACGGCAATCGCAGACGTGGCTCGGAGCCTCGAGCCGGGACCTTGGGTAGCGCACGTCAGCGGCGCGACGGCGCTCTCGGCGCTCGATCCGCACGAGCGCCGCTTCGGACTGCACCCGTTGCAGACGTTCACGCGGTCGCGGGGGCCCGAGCAGCTCGACGGCGCGTGGGCGGCGGTGACGGCCGAGACGGACGAGGCGCGGGAGCTCGGGTTCGAGCTCGCCCGCCTGCTCGGCTTGGAGCCGTTCGAGCTCGCGGACGAGGCGCGGCCGCTCTACCACGCGGGCGCCGCGATCGCGTCGAACTACCTCGTCACGCTGCACCGCGTCGCGTCTGAGCTTTTCCGCGCCGCTGGCGCGCCGCCCGAGGCGCTCACGCCCCTGATGCGGCGCACGATCGACAACGGGTTCGAGCTCACCGGCCCGATCGAGCGCGGCGACTGGGAGACGGTCGAGGCCCACCGGCGCGCGATTCGCGCGACCCGGCCCGACCTGGAGCCGCTGTACGACGTGCTCGCGGAGGCGACGGCCCGGTGAGGGTCGTCCGCACGGTCGCGGAGCTGCGCGATGCGCTCGCGGCGGCGACCGAGGTCGGCCTCGTGCCCACCATGGGCGCGTTCCACGCGGGTCATCTCGCCCTCTTTCGCGCCGCACGCGAGGAGAACGACACCGTGGTCGCGAGCCTCTTCGTGAACCCGGCGCAGTTCGACGCCGCCGAGGATCTGGCCGCCTATCCGCGCGACGAGGCGGGCGACCTCGCGGTCGCGGAGGACGAGAGCGTCGACCTCGTCTTCGCGCCACCCGTCGAGGAGCTCTACCCGCCCGGCTACCAGACCTGGGTCGAGGTCGAGGAGCTCTCGCGGGGGCTGGAGGGCGCCGCGCGGCCGGGCCACTTTCGCGCGGTTGCAACAGTCTGTTGCAAGCTCTTCAACCTCGTCCGGCCGAGGCGCGCCTACTTCGGCCAGAAGGACGCGCAGCAGGTCGCGGTCGTGCGACGGATGGCGCGCGACCTGAACCTCGACGTCGAGATCCGCATCCTCCCCACCGTCCGCGACGCCGACGGCCTGGCCGTGTCGTCCCGCAACTCGCGCCTCTCGCCCGCGGAGCGGGAGCGCGCGCTCGCGCTGCCGCGCGCCCTCGCGACGCGGGACCCGGAGCGGGCGCGCGAGCTCCTCGACGGCGTCGCGGTCGACTACGTCGAGGTCGCCGACCTCGAGCCGCGCGTTCTCGCCGGCGCGATCCGCATCGGCTCGACACGTTTGATCGACAACGTCGTCCTGGAAGGAGAGAGCCGATGAGCATCCGCCCGCGCACACCCGCGCCCGCCACCCCAGCGCCGGGCAAGCTCGCGCTGCCCGAGCTCGGGGAGATGAAGCGCCGCGGCGACAAGATCGTCATGGTCACCGCCTACGACGCCTCGAGCGGCCGCCTCGCAGACGCGGCGGGAATCGACCTGATCCTCGTCGGCGACACGGCCGCGATGGTCGTCCTCGGCCACGAGTCCTCGACGGTGCCGGTGACGATGGACGAGATGCTCTTCATGACGCGCGCGGTCACGCGCGGCGCGCGCAGGCCCCTCGTCGTCGGTGACATGCCGTTCGGGTCGTACCAGGTCTCCGACGAGGAGGCGGTGCGGAACGCGATCCGGTTCGTGAAGGAGTCGGGCGCGGACGTCGTCAAGCTCGAGGGGGCGGGGCCGTCGCTCTCGCGGGCCCGCGCGATCGTCGGGGCAGGGATCGGCGTGATGGGCCATCTCGGGCTGACGCCGCAGTCGGCGACCGTCCTCGGCGGCTTCAAGGCGCAGGGCCGGACGGCCGAGCAGGCGCGCCGCCTGCTCGACGACGCGCTCGCGCTCGAGGCCGCCGGCTGTTTCGCGCTCGTGCTCGAGGCGGTCCCGGCTCCGGTCGCGGAGCGCGTCACGGCCGAGCTCGAGATCCCGACGATCGGCATCGGCGCCGGCGCCGGCTGCGACGGCCAGGTCCTCGTCTGGCACGACCTGCTCGGGCTCTACGACGGTCGGACGCCGCGCTTCGTCAAGCAGTACGCCGACCTGAAGGCCGACATCGCGCGTGCGCTCGAGGCCTACGCCGCCGACGTCCGCTCGGGCGCGTTTCCCGAGGGGCGGCACACGTACGCGATGCCCGAGGAGGAGCTGGCCGAGTTCGAGTCAGTCTCCCAGGTGGACGTACGGCGAGACCACGTGCGCCAGGATCGCGAGTAGCGCGGGGATCGCGGCCGCCAGGCCCACGCCTTCGAGCGTCCTCGTCCACGGCCAGGCGTGCAGCGTGCGCGTCCCGGCGAGGAGGAGCACGATCGCCCAGGCGACGAAGGCGAGCTCGACGGCGACGAAGGCGAGGTTGCCGGCGCCCGAGTCGGAGCCGCCCGTCCGGAAGACGTCGCCCCCGTAGACGGCGAGCCGAACGGGCCAGACGACGAGCGAGAGCGCGAGCGGCGCGCAGGCGAAGGCGAGCAGGTGCCGCGCGCGGCGGTAGCTGCCGAGGCTCCCCGCGGCGCGCAGCCCCAGGTAGAGCGCGGCGCCGACCGCGAAGTAGACCGCGATCCCGTAGATTGCGCCGCCGATGAACGCCCAGACGGCGACGACCAGGCCGTCGAACGCGGGGTCGTCCATGAGCCGCCCCGCGACCGTGGTCCAGAGCACGGACGCGACCCCGGCGAGCCCGACGATCGCCATCACCGGCTCCTGGCGCGCGCGAGCCGAGTCGTCGGAGTCGTCGCGGAGCGCCGCGAAGACCGGCCGCGGGTCGATCAGGACGAGCAGGGCCTGCGCCAGCCAGGCGCGATCGTCGTCGGGGGCGACCTCGCGCCGCTCCCGGACGTCCACTACGCCGCGGCCGGCTCGCGCGCGGGCAGCACCTGACGGAGGTACTCCCCGGTGGCGGACTCCTCGACCTCGGCCACCTGCTCAGGCGTGCCCGACGCGATCACCTCGCCGCCCGCCTCGCCCCCTTCGGGCCCGAGGTCGACGATCCAGTCCGCCTGCTTGATCACGTCGAGGTTGTGCTCGATCACGAGCACGGTGTTCCCGGCGTCGACGAGCCGCTGCAGCACCTCGAGCAGCTTCTCGATGTCTGCGAAGTGCAGGCCGGTCGTCGGCTCGTCCAGGATGTAGAGCGTCCGGCCGGTCGCGATCTTGCTCAGCTCCGAGGCCAGCTTCACGCGCTGGGCCTCGCCGCCCGAGAGCGTCGTCGCCGGCTGGCCGAGCTTGATGTAGTCGAGCCCGACGTCGTGCAGCGTCTGCAGCCGCCGGCGGAGCTTCGGGATCTTGGCGAAGAAGCGGAGCGCTTCCTCGACCGACATCTCGAGCACGTCCGCGATCGACTTGCCCTTGAAGCGGACCTCGAGCGTCTCGCGGTTGTACCGGCGGCCGTGGCAGGTCTCGCACGGCACGTACACGTCCGGCAGGAAGTGCATCTCGATCTTGATCTGGCCGTCGCCCTTGCAGGTCTCGCAGCGGCCGCCGCGGACGTTGAACGAGAAGCGGCCCGGCTTGTAGCCGCGCACCTTCGCCTCGGGCGTGAGCGAATAGAGCTCGCGCACGTGCGTGAAGAGGTCGGTGTACGTCGCGGGGTTCGAGCGCGGCGTCCGGCCGATCGGCTTCTGGTCGATCTCGATCACCTTGTCGAAGCACTCGATGCCCTCGATCGACTCGTGGTCGCCCGGCTTCACGCGCATCCGGTGCAGCCGGTTGGCGAGCGCCTTGTAGACGATCTCGTTCACGAGGGTCGACTTCCCCGAGCCCGACACCCCGGTCACGCACACGAACCTGCCGACCGGGAACTCGACGTCGATCCCCTTGAGGTTGTGCATGGTCGCGCCGCGGACGACGAAGCTCCCGTTCTCAGGCTCCCGCCGCTCGGGGACCGCGATCGTGCGCTTGCCCGAGAGGAACGTGCCGGTGACCGAGTCCGGATTCCGCTCCACCTCGGTGGCGGGGCCCTCGGCGACGACGTGGCCGCCGTGCTCGCCCGCGCCCGGGCCCATGTCGACCAGGTGGTCGGCGGCCCGCATCATCTGCTCGTCGTGCTCGACGACGAGCACGGTGTTCCCGAGCGAGCGCAGGCGCTCGAGCGTCTCGATCAGCTTCCCGTTGTCGCGCTGGTGGAGCCCGATCGACGGCTCGTCGAGAATGTAGAGGACGCCGACGAGCTGCGAGCCGATCTGCGTCGCCAAACGCAGACGCTGCGCCTCGCCGCCCGAGAGCGTGGCCGCGGCGCGGTCGAGCTGGAGATAGCCGACCCCGACGTTGTCGAGGAAGGTCAAGCGCTCGCGGATCTCCTTCACGATCCGCGCGCCGATCAGGAGCTCCGTTTCCGAGAGGTCGAGCTCGTCGAGGAACGCGAGGGCGCGCGTGACCGACATCCGCGTGAACTCGTGGATCGACCGGTCGCCGACGGTGACGGCGAGCACCTCGGGCTTGAGCCGCGCGCCGTTGCACACCGGACAGGGCCGGAAGCTCATGTACTCCTCGATCCGCTCGCGCTGCTGCGACGAGTCCGTCTCGCGGTAGCGGCGCTGGAGGCTCGGCACGATGCCCTCGAAGGCGAGCATGTACGACCGGCGCCGGCCCATCCGGTTGCGGTATGTGATGTAGACGCGCTCGCCCTCGGTCCCGTACAGGAAGAGGTTCTGCTGCTCCTCGGTCAGGTCTTGCCACGGCGCGTGGACGTCGATCTCGTACCGGTCGGCGATCGCCTGGACGACCGAGTCGTAGAAGCTCGAGTTCCCGACCGACCACGGCACGAGCGCGCCCTCGGAGATCGGGAGGCTGGGATCGGGGACGAGGAGGTCGGGGTCGATCTCCTGCTGCGCGCCGAGGCCGGTGCAGCGCGGGCAGGCGCCGTGCGGCGAGTTGAAGGAGAAGATCCGCGGCTCGAGCTCGGGGAGCGAGACGCCGTGCTCCGGGCAGGCGAAGTTCTCGCTGAAGAGCATCGACTCGCCGCCGACGACGTCGATCGCGACGAGACCGTCGGCAAGCTGCGCGGCGGTCTCGATCGACTGCGCGAGCCTGGTGCGCAGGTCCGGCTTCATCACGAGCCGGTCGACGACGACCTCGATCGTGTGCTTGAGCTTCTTGTAGAGCTCGGGCGCCTCTTCGAGGAGATAGGTCTTGCCGTCCACCTTCACGCGCGAGAACCCGTCCGCGCGAAGCTCTTCGAACACGTCCTTGTACTCGCCCTTGCGGTCCCGGACGATGGGGCCGTTCACCGTGAACTTGGTGCCCTCCGGGAGCCGGAGCACCTGGTCGACGATCGCCTCCAGGCTCTGGCCGGCGATCGGACGGCCGCAGACCGGGCAGTGCGGATGGCCGATCCGCGCGTACAGCAGGCGGAGGTAGTCGTAGATCTCCGTCACCGTGCCGACCGTGGAGCGCGGGTTCCGCGAGGTCGTCTTCTGGTCGATCGAGATCGCGGGGCTCAGGCCGTCGATCGAGTCGACGTCCGGCTTCTCCATCATCTGCAGGAACTGCCGCGCGTAGGCCGAGAGGCTCTCCACGTAGCGGCGCTGGCCTTCCGCGTAGATCGTGTCGAAGGCGAGCGACGACTTCCCGGAGCCCGACAGCCCGGTGATGCAGACCAGCGCGTTCCGCGGCAGCCTGACGGTGACGTCCTTCAGGTTGTGCTCGCGCGCGCCGTGGACGACCAGTTCCTCGGCGGCCATTTCCGGTCAGTGTATCGACGGGTCGCGCGTCGAACAAGTGTTCCCTTCCGCTCCACGGCCAGTCGTCGGCAGTTGCGGCGAGGCCTGCCTCCACCGGGTTGTTCAGGACGTAGTCGACGGCGTTTCGCAGGTGCTCCTCGTCGCGGATGAACCACGACGCGAACCGGTCGCCGAAGAGGTGTCCCCAGCGATCGTGCCGCCGGTTGAACTCCTGCGCGTAGGTGCCGTTCATCCGCTGCATGCCGGCCGACAGCGACCAGAGCTCGCACTCGACGATCAAATGGAAATGGGTGTTCATCAAGCACCACGCGACCACCCGCCAGCGGCGCTCGAGAACCTCTCGCGCGAGCAACGCGAGCATGAACCGGCGCTCGGCATCGGCGGTGAAGATCG
>VAYE01000172.1 GCA_005883235.1 Actinomycetota bacterium | reverse complement strand
GCCTTCGCGCTCGGCGGTGACGGCGAGGAGCGCGAACCGGCCGAGCCGCTCGCCGGTCGGCAGCGGATGCCTGTGTACCGGCGCACGACGGTCGCCGCCGACCAGCACGACCGGGGTCGTGAACCCGCGCGCCGCGAGCCGCCCGGCGAGCTCGCCCGCCGCGCCGAGCTCCGACAGCTCCGGCCGGAGCGCTCCCAGCGCCTCCACGGCCGCATCGGCCGCATCGGACCCGGCCGCACGGTACCGGTCGAGCTCCTCGATCCCAAGCGCCAGGCGCAGTTCGTCCAAGCAACAGGCTGTTGCAAGGTCCGGGGTCGGCTCGAACCACGGGTGCGGTATGGCCTCGTAGCCGAGCTCCTCCCACCGCTCTTCCGCGACGACGCGCCAGGCCTCGATGTCCTGGTAGAGCACCTGCGCGCGGTTCTCGTCCACGGACACCGTGTACGGCGACGAGCCGGCCGAGACCGGCCGCCCGCGGCCGCACAAGAGCCACCGCACGTCGGCGGGATCCCGCGTCGCGAACGGGCCCACCGCCTCCAGCGCCAGCGCCCGCTTCCGCGCCGCCTCCCGCACTACGACGCGGCCGTCGCAGCCGGCGCCTGCATCGACATGGACGCCTCAGGCATGTCCAGCGCGGTCGCGGCCTGGATCAGCCCGACGTGCGAGAACGCCTGCGGGAAGTTCCCGATCAGCTCGCCCGAGTGCGGGTCGATCTCCTCCGCCAAGAGGCCGACGTCGTTGCAGAAGCGAAGCAGCCGCTCGAAGAGCTCGCGCGCCCGCTCGGTCTCGCCCGCGCGCGCGAGGCACTCGACGAGCCAGAACGAGCAGATCGCGAACGTCGCCTCGTCCCCGGAGAGGCCGTCGACGCCGTCGGTGAGATACCGGTAGACGAACCCGTCGGCCGAGAGCTCGCCGACGATGCGCTCGGAGGTCGCCCGCGCCCTCGGGTCGTCGTGGGTCACGAGGCCGACGATCGGGATCATCAGGTTCGACGCGTCGTGCTTGCCGCCGTCCCCGAAGGACTGCGTGAAGGCGCCGGTGTCCGGATGGACGCCGTCCCGTTCGACCAGGGCGCGGATCTCGTCGCGAACGCGTCGCCATTCCTCCACGGCGCCCTCGCGCCCGTCGAGCTCGGCGAGCCGCACGACGCGGTCGAGCGCGACCCAGGCCATCACCTTCGAGTACGTGAAGTGCTTCGGGTCGCCGCGGATCTCCCAGATCCCCTGGTCGGGCTCGGACCAGCGGTCGATGACGGCGCCCGCCACGCGGCCGAGGAACTCCCAGAAGACGTCGTCGATCTCGCCGCCGTGCTGCCGGTAGACCCAGACCGTGTCGAGGAGCTCGCCGAAGACGTCGAGCTGGAACTGCTTGTAGGCGCCGTTCCCGACCCGCACCGGTCGCGAGCCGCGGTAGCCCTCGAGGTGGTCGAGCTCGACCTCGGGCAGGAAGCGCTCGCCGCCGACGCCGTACATGATCTGGAGGTCCCTGGCCCGCCCGGCCGTCGTCCGCTTCAGCCAGGCCATGTAGGCCTCGGCCTCGTCCGTGAAGCCCAGGGCGAAGAGCGCGTTCAGCGTCAGCGCCGAGTCGCGGAGCCAGGTGTAGCGATAGTCCCAGTTCCGCTCGCCGCCGACCTCCTCCGGAAGGGAGGTCGTCGCCGCGGCCACGATCGCTCCCGTGGGACCGTTCGTGAGCGCCTTGAGGACGAGCGCGCTGCGGACGACCGCGTCGCGGTACGGGCCCTCGTACGTGCACCCGGCTGCCCACTCGCGCCAGAACTCCTCCGTCTCGCGCAGCTTCGTCGCCACCTCGTCGGCGCTCAACCGGTCCGGCTCGAGCTCGTGCGGCAGCGAGTACGTGAGCGCCACGAAAGCCTCCTCGCCCGCGCGCAGCGTGCGCGCCGCCGTGCACGCCGAGATGTCCGCCGTCCCGATCGGCAGCTCGCTCTGGAGGACGAGCGCGTCGGCGCCGCCGTAGACGACGGCGAGGTCGTCGTCGACCTGCTCCAGCCGCGGCTCCGTGAGCCCGTAGTCGAAGCGCGGCTCGAACTTCGCCTTCACCGCGACCTCGCCCTCGGTGCAGCGCACCAGACGCAACAGGTGGTGATCCGGATGGCCCATGTCCCGCTTCACCGGCACGAAGTCGGTGAGCACGAGCACGCCGTCCGCCGTCCGGAAGGTCGTCTCCAGGATGTTCGTGTCCGGGAGGTACCGCCGCGAGGCCTCGTACTCATGGCGCGGCGCGATCCGAAAGAAGCCGCCCTTGCCCCAGTCGAGGAGGCGCGCGAAGACGGGCCGGGCCTCGAAGCGGTGGAAGCAGCACCAGTCGATCGAGCCATCCCGCGACACGAGCGCCGCGGTGTGGCAGTCCGACAGCAGCGCGTAGTCGGAGATCGGCGGGTACGGGTTCATGTGCGGGCCTCCTCGAGCGATCGGATGACGCGGGCGGGGTTGCCGGCGACGACCGCGTCCGCGGGCACGTCGCGGGAGACCACGCTCCCGGCGCCGACGACTGCGCGGTCGCCGATCGTCACCCCGGGGAGGACGATCGCGCCGCCGCCGAGCCACACGTCGTCGCCGACGGCAACCGGCTCGGCGTACTCCAGGCCCTGCGCGCGGAGCCCCGGCTCGAGCGGATGGGTCGCGGCGAGGAGCTGGACGGCCGGGCCGAGGAGCACGCGGTGGCCGATCGTGACGGGCGCCGAGTCGAGGACGACGCAGCCCGTGTTGGCGTAGAAGCGGTGGCCGAGCGACGTATTCGAGCCGTAGTCGCAGAAGAACGGCGGCTCGATCCACGGGTCGTCGCCGACCCTGGCGAGAAGCTCGCGCAGGAGCGACGCGCGCGCGTCGGCCTGCTCCTCGACCGTCGCGTTGTAGCGGGCGAGCAACCCGCGGGCGCGCCGGCGGGCCGCGACCAGCTCCGGCTGGGACGGGTCGTAGAGCGCCGTCACGCGCCGTCCCCGCCGACCTCGACGAAGACCTTGATCCCGTCTCCGCGCTCGAGCGCCTCGATCATCTCGCGGTAGCTCTCGAGCCCGCGGATCGGAGTCGTCAGCAGCTTGCCGAGCCAGCCGGGAAAGAGCGCCTCGGCGCGGATGAGGTCGGTGACGCCGCTCTCGAAGTCGGCGGGCGAGGCGTTCACGGTGCCGACCATGACCTTGTTCCCGAGCACGAAGCTCTGGTTGATCCGGTCGGACGCGATCTCGACCCGCCGGTCGCCGCCGGTGATCGACGACAGCACGAGGACGCCGTTCTTGCCGAGCACCTCCGCTGCCTCCCAGACGAGCGGGCTGAAGCCGGTCGCGTCCATGATCACGTCGAAGGGGCCGCGCTGCTCGCTCACGTCGGCCAGGGTCGTGTCCTGCGAGGACACGTACGCGCCGCCGAGCTCCTCGATCAGGTCGCTGTTCGGGAAGGGCGCGCGCGGCAGCGAGAAGCACGTGATCTCGAGCCCGCGCAGACGGAGCGCGAGCGCCATCAGGAGCCCGATCGTGCCCGAGCCGAGCACGGCTGCGCGGCGCGGTCGCCACACCCGGAGGCGCCGTTGGATCTCGAAGGCGTGGTTCACGCCCTTCTCGGCCACCGTCGTCGGCTCGAGCAGCACGCCTACCTCGGCCAGGTTCGGCGGCAGCGGGAAGACGAAGTCGGAGTCCTCGACGTAGCGCTCCGTCAGGTAGCCGTGGCGCAGGTTGATCCCGCGCTCGTAGTAGACGTCGTCGGTCGTGAAGTCCTGGAGGCCGATCTTCCCGTAGATCGAGCTGCCCGGCCGCCGGACGCTCGCGACGACGTAGCCGCCGCGACGGATCGTGTCCGGCACGTCGGGCCCGACCTCGACGACGCGCCCGAAGTTCTCGTGGCCGATCACGAGGTAGTCGTCGCCGGGCGGCGCGGCGCCGTACTGCGCCTCGTTGATCTCCTTGTCGGTGCCGTCGACGCCCACGCGTAGGACCTCGACGAGGACGCCGCGCCCGTCCGGGACGTCGTC
>VAYE01000046.1 GCA_005883235.1 Actinomycetota bacterium | reverse complement strand
GGCTCCGGCGCACCGTCCAGCCGTAGACAATGCGCCGGTAGGCCAGCTCGGCGCGCGAGAAGAAGCGCGGGTAGAGCTCGTGCTGGACGTCGAGCACCGTCGTCGCCGCGGGGGGCCGCGAGACCGGCGGGAGCATGACGCTCAGCGGGAAGTGGATCGCGTCGAGCTGCCCGAGCTCGAGCTCGCGGCGCACCGGCCACGGAGCCGCGGCCGCGTAGGCCATCGCCGCGGCACGCCGCGGCATCGACCGCCCCGCCGGATAGGCGCCGACCACGCGCGAGGGCAGCCCGTCCGCCGCGTCCGCGGCGATCGTCGGCACGTAGACGCGGTAGTCGAGCTCCCCGACCCGCGCCAGTGCGCGGACGAGCTCCCGCGCATACGTCTCCGACCCCCCGACGACGCCCGGGACGAGCGTCAGGAGGCTGATCCCGACCACAGCGAGCTCGAGAGGACGTAGAAGAGCGCGATGAGCGCGTAGAGGACGACGCTCGCGGTGGCGCTCGCGAACGCGACGGCCGTGGCGGCGCCGTAGATGAACGCGCCCGGCCAGAAGCTGCGCGTGATCCCGGCCACCTCACGGCGATCTGCGTCGGCCGCGAGCAGCCTGTAGCCGCGGGCGGCGTACTGCCACACCACGTTGAAGGAGATCGCCATCGCCGTCATCGTCACGCCGTACAGCACCGCCGCCGCCCGGGTGTCGCCGGAGCGCAGGAAGCGCGCCACCACCGCGGTCGGGTACGGGATGAACGCGACGGTCATCAGGAAGAAGACGTTGAGGAAGAGGAACACGCGGTCGACCCGGACGATGTGGCGGAACAGCGTGTGGTGGTTGACCCAGATGATCCCGATCGTCACGAAGCTGACGACGTAGCTCGCGTACGAGGGCCACTGGTGCGCGAGGACGTGTCCGAGTGACCGTCCCTCGGACACCCGCGGCACGTCGAAGAGGAGGACGAGCAGCGTGATCGCGATCGCGAACACGCCGTCGCTGAACGTCTCGAGGCGCGCAGTCTCCACGTCGCGAAGCCTAGAGCGGAGTGGACGGCGGGATCGGTACCGATTCCTGCTTCTGACATGCTGAGGCGGCGAACGAAAATCGGGCGAAGGGGGCCACAGCGTGGACGGTGAGTACCGTGATGTGATGCGGTGGGGTGCCCACGTGATTCCGGAAGGTCTCGACGTCGGAATCGAGCTGGAGACGGTCGACGGCCGTTTCCGTTTCCGTTTTGATCGGCCAGACGAAGCCGGGGTATTCGCCCAAGCCGTCCAACGCGCAGCTCATGACGCCAAGCGCGACCGGCAAGGCGGAAACTCGTAGTCGCGCCCGTGCCGACGACCTCGGGGCAGCTAACAGTGACCTCACGACCCCTCGTTACAATGCGCGGATGCCTACGGAGGAGCCGAAAACCGCCCCAACTGCAGGGGTTTCTGCCCCCGAGCAGGTCGACGTAGCCACGCTCTTCGCGCGTCTGAAGGAGGAGGTTCGGCACGCGCCGGGGCTCGACGTCTCCGACGGCTTCAACCGCGGCCTCGTCCGCACGCGCCTGCGGAGCGTGGCCGAGCGGTGGTGGCCGGTCAGCGCCGAGCGGCCGCTCGAACGCCGGCCGGGGGTGCGCGGGGCCGTGCTCTACCCGGTCAAGAAGGTGCTCCGGCGGCTCATGCGCTTCTACGTCGAGCCCTTCGCGGCCGATCAGCGCGCGTTCAACGACGCGGCGCTCAAGCTCGTCGACGAGCTCTTCGAGGAGGTCGACCTGGCCTTCGGACGCCTCGACCACGCGGAGCGCGAGCTGGCCGAGCGGCGCAAGGACGCGCGACGTGTCGGGGAGCTCGAGGAGCGGCTGACGCGCGTCGAGCGCCGCCGTGACGGCGCGACGGCCGCGCCCGCGACGGTCGCCGCGCAGCCCGCAGCGGCCGCGCTCCCCGACTACTTCGCGTTCGAGAGCCGGATGCGCGGCCGCTCCGAGGAGATCCGCGAGCGCCAGCGCGCCGGGTGGACGCCGACGCGGACATGGTCGCTTTCGCCCGCGGAGAGGGTCTTCCGGTGGAGCAGGCCGACCTGCTCGCATACCTCGAGGGCACGGAGGACGGTTCGCTGGGCGGCGTCTTCGCGGGCCAGGTCGTGGAGCATCTGCCGCCGCCCGCGCTCGTCCGCCTGCTCGAGCTCGCGGCGGCGAAGCTCCGCCCCGGCGGCCTCTTCGTCGCGGAGACGATCAACCCGCTCTCGCCGCTCGCGCTTCGCTACTACTTCTCCGACCTGACGCACGCGCAGCCGCTCGTGCCCGAGACGCTCGAGCTGCTCGCCCGCCAGGCCGGGTTCCGGGAGACGAAGCTGCGGTACCTCAACCCTCCCGAGGAGCGCCTGCGCGAGGTCCACCTGCCAGACGACGCCGCCCGCGAGGCGCTCTCCGCGAACGTCCGCCGCTTGAACGACGTGCTCTTCGGGCCGCTCGACTACGCGCTCCTCGCGCGGACATGAGGATCGCCGTCTGCTCGCCGCAGGTGCCGTTCTCGCACGGCGGCGCCGAAGTGCTCGCCGAGCAGCTCGTCGACGAGCTCGGCGCGCGCGACCACCTCGCCACGCTCGTCACGGTGCCGTTCAAGTGGTACCCGGGCACGCGCGTCCTGAGCCAAGCCTTCGTCTGGCGGCTCGTCGACCTCGAGGAGACGGACGGGCGGCCGATCGACCTCGTGATCGCGACGAAGTTCCCCTCGTACGTCGTCCGGCACCGGCGCAAGGTGGTCTGGCTCGTGCACCAGTTCCGGCAGGCGTACGACCTCGACCGCACGGAGCTCGGCCAATTCTCCGAGTCGGCCGAGGACCGGGCGCTGCGGCGGGCGATCCACCGGCTCGACCGGGTCGCGCTCGGCGAGGCGACGCGGCTCGCCGCCATCTCGCGCAACGTCGCCGACCGGCTGCGATCCTCGCTTGGGCTCGAGGCGGAGGTCGTCCTGCCGCCGCCGCAGCACCTCGACTTCCGGTGCGAGGCCTACGAGGACTTCGTGCTCTCCGTCGGCCGGCTCGACCGCGCCAAGCGCGTCGATCTGCTGCTCGAGGCGCTCGCCGCGGAGCCGGGCTTGAACGCGGTCATCGCGGGCGACGGGCCCGATCGCGCGCGGCTCGAGGAGCTGGCGCGCCGCCACGGTCTCGACGGCCGCGCGCGCTTCGCGGGCCGCGTGGCTCCCGAGGAGCTCGCCGGCCTGTACGCGCGCTGCCTCGCCGTCTACTACGCGCCCGTGGACGAGGACTACGGGATGGTCCCCTACGAAGCCTTCCTCTCGGAGAAGCCGGTCGTGACGACGACCGACGCGGGCGGGCCGCTCGACGTCGTCGCCGACCGCCGGACCGGCCTCGTCTGCGAGCCGCGCGGCGAGGCGCTCGCGGGCGCGGTGCGCTTTCTCCGCGAGCACCCGGACGAGGTGCGGAGCTTCGGCCGCGCCGGCAAGGCCGTGGCCGAGCAGGTCACCTGGGACCACGCGATCGACCGCCTGCTCGCATGAAGGTCGCGTACTTCTCGCCTCTCCCCCCGGAGCGGACGGGGATCTCCGAGTACAGCGAGCTCCTGCTGCCTGCGCTGCGGCGGCGGATCGAGGTCGACGTCGTGCCTCGCAGCCGCACGGCCTCCGCCGACGCGGACGTCTGCCTCTACCACGTCGGCAACAACCCCGACGCGCACGGCTGGATCGTCGAGGCGCTGCGCAAGCGCCCCGGCGTCGTCGTGCTCCACGACTTCGTCCTCCACCATCTAGTGGCCGGGCTGACCCTCGGCCGCCGCGACGGGCCGGGCTACCTCGGCGCGATGCAGCGCGAGGCCGGCGTCGCGGGGCGGCTGCTCGCCCACGGCGTCCTCGACGGCGTCGTGCCGCCGCTCTGGGAGGTGCGGCCGGAGGACTTCCCGCTCGCGGGCGAGGTGCTCGAGCACGCAGCGAAGCCGGGTGGCGGGCTCGTCGTCCACTCGCGCTACGTCGCCGAGCGCGCGGTCGCGTCGGGCTACGACGGGCCGTTGTGGCACATCCCGCACCCGGCCTGGCCCGATCCGGGCGTGCCCGCGGAGGACGTGGCCGGCGAGCTCGTCGTCGGCTGCTTCGGGAACATCAACGCCTCGAAGCGGATCCCGCAGCTGCTGGAGGCCTTCGCGGCGCTGCGGGCCGAGCACCCGGACGCGAAGCTCCTGCTCGTCGGCGCCGACCTGGACGCGCGCCTGTCCGAGCGAGCGCTCGACGGAGTCGAGCGCGTCGACTACGTCGACGAGCGGCGGCTGTGGGCCCTCATGGGCGCCTGCGACGTCTGCGTCTCGCTGCGCGCGCCGACGATGGGCGAGACGTCGGGCTCCGCGATCCGCGCGCTCGTGCTCGGGAAGCCGCTCGTCGTCAGCGACGTGGGCTGGTTCGCCGAGCTTCCCGACGAGGTGGCGCTGAAGGTTCCGGTCGACGCGCACGAGGCCGAGACGCTCGGCGCCGCGCTCGAGCTCCTCGCCTCGAACGACCGAGCCCGGACGGCGATGGGCGACGCGGCGCGAGAGTACGTCGCCGCCGAGCACGACCTCGACCGCTCGGCCGAGGCATACGTGGCTGCGCTGGAGGAGGCGGTCGGAGGCGAGGCGATTCGGGACGCGGTCGTGGGAGAGGTGGCCGAGGCCGCCGCCGAGGTCGGGGTCACGGAGGAAGGCGAGGAGGCGGCGGAGATCGCTCGCCTGCTCAACGAGGTCAGGCTTGGCGGCTAACGCCACCCGCGCGAAGCTCCGCGCGGAATCGCTCGCCGTCGCCCGCTCGCTCCCAGCCTGGTTCTGGCTCGCGAGCCTCGTCGTCGCGTCGGTGATCGTCCGCTGGGGCTTCGGCCGGCGTATGGTCGCGCCCTGGATCATGGTCGACGAGCTCGTCTACTCCGAGCTCGCGAAGAGCTTCGCCGCGACCGGGCACTTCCTCGTCCGCGACCACTCGAGCGGCTCGTACGGGTTCGTCTACCCGGTGCTGATCAGCCCCGCCTACCGGCTGTACGCGTCGGTGCCGCAGGCGTACGCGGCTGCGAAGACGATCAACTCGGTGCTCATGTCGCTTACGGCGGTGCCCGTGTACTTCCTCGCCCGCCGTGTGATCACGCCCGCGCTCGCGCTCGTCGCCGCGCTCCTTGCCGTCGCCGTCCCCTCGACGCTCTACGCGGGGACGATGATGACCGAGAACGCGTTCTATCCGATCTTCGTCTGCGCGGCGCTTGCGCTCGTCCTGTGCCTGGAGCGGCCGACGCTCGTCCGGCAGCTCGTCCTCCTCGCGGTTTGCGGGCTCGCCTACGCGACGCGGGCACAGGCGGTCGCGCTCGTGCCGGCGCTCGTGACGGCTCCGATCCTGCTGACCTGGTGGCGGCGCGAGCCCTGGCGCAGCCTGCTCGCCTTCCGTTGGCTGTACGGGATCCTCGGCGGCGCCCTCGTCGTCGTGTCGGCCGGCGAGCTCGCACGCGGGCACTCGCCGGTCGCCGCCCTCGGCGCCTACGAGACCGCCGGCCACCAGCACTACGCGGTCGGCGCGGTGCTCAAGTGGCTCCTCTACCACGTCGCCGAGCTCGACCTCTACCTGGGTTTGCTGCCGTTCGCGGCCCTCGTTCTCCTCGCGGCGCTCGCACGGCGGCTGGACGGCGCCGCGCAGGCGTTCCTCGCCACCGCGGTCGCCCTGAGTGTCTGGCTCGTCCTCGAGGTCGCCGCCTTCGCGTCGCTGCCGACGGTGCACCGCGTCGAGGAGCGGAACATGTTCTACCTCGCGCCGCTCTTCTTCACCGCGCTGCTCTTGTGGATCGAGCGAGGGTTGCCGCGGCCGCCGCGGCTCGCCGTCCCCGTGGTCCTCACGGCCGTCGCGCTGCCGGCGCTCCTGCCCTACCCCTCGCTCCTCGGCGTGCAGGTGCAGTCGGACACGCTCGAGCTCCTGCCGTGGTGGTGGCTCCAGGATCACGTGATCTCGATCGGCGAGATCCGCTGGGT
>VAYE01000045.1 GCA_005883235.1 Actinomycetota bacterium | reverse complement strand
GCGGCGCGCGCTCGAGATCGCGATCCAGGTCGCTCGCGGGCTCGCGTTCGCGCACGAGCACGGGCTCGTCCACCGCGACGTGAAGCCGCAGAACGTGATCCTGAACGGCGACGGGCGGGCGAAGGTGACCGACTTCGGGATCGCCCGCTCGCTCGACGTCCAGGGCGTGACCCAGACGGGGACCGTTCTGGGCACGTCGAACTACATCGCGCCCGAGCAGGCGAGCGGGGAGCCGGTCGATCAGACGACGGACGTGTACTCGCTCGGCGTCGTGCTCTTCGAGCTCCTGACGGGCGAGGTGCCGTTCCCCGGGGAGAGTTTCGTCGCGGTCGCGATGCGGCATGTGAGCGAGCCGCCGCCGAACGTGCTCGACGTTCGCCCCGAGGTCCCCGCGCGGGTGGCCCACGCCGTCGGCCGCGCGCTTCAGAAGGATCCTGCGGCGCGGTTCCCGACGATGGACGCGTTCGCCGCCGAGCTGCAGGCTTGTCTCGCGGCGCTGGGCCCGCGGCCGGACGCCGACACGACCCTTGTGCGCCAGCGGCCCGTGCTCCGCGAGAGCGCTCGGCGTGTTGCGCGGGCCGGGACGCGGCGGCGGCTCTTGCCGCTCGCTCTCGTCCTCGTGGGGCTCGCGCTGCTCGCGCTCGTCGTCGCGGCGCTCCTTCTGCGTGGCGGAGGGGGGAAGGCGGGGAAGCACGGGTCTCCGTCCGTCGCGGGTCACGCGGTCAGGCTCTTCGCGGGCGGTTCCTACGATCCTCAGGGAGACGGCGCAGAGCACTCCGCGAAGGCGCCGCTCGCCGTGGACGGCAACCCATCGACGTACTGGGACACGGAGCACTACCGGTCGTTCACGAAGAGCGGGGTCGGGCTCGTTCTCGACGCGCGCCGCACCGTGCGGCTCGGCCGCCTCCACATCGACACGTCCCTGCCGGGCTTCCGGGCGCAGATTCGCGGCGGGTCGAGCGCCGGCGGCCCCTTCCCGACCTATCTCTCCGCGATGAAGACGATCGGCCAGCAGACGACGATCGCACTCCGTCCGGAGCCCGTCCGCTACGTGCTCCTGTGGATCACGGCGCTCCCGACGGGCCAGGACCAGGCGCGGATCAACGAGGTGAAGGCGTACGGCGCCGGCGGCTAGCGCGTCTTCCGTCACGGTGTCTGACACCGGGACGTGGCCGCTGGCGGTGAGCACGACCCCGCACGGAATGGGAGTCCGTGCGCTCCACGTGACGGAGTCGTGCGTCTCTCGCGCGGGTGTCTGACACCGGGACGTGGCCTCGGCGCCCCCGCCCGCGCAGGGCGCGGCGCGACGGTTAGTACTCGAGCTGCGCCTTGCGCTCGTGCCGTTCGAGCGCAAGCTCGACGAGCCGGTCGAGGAGCTCGCGGTACAGGATCCCGGAGGCCTCGAAGAGGCGGGAGTAGAAGCTCGTCTCCGTGAACCCGGGGATCGTGTTCAGCTCGTTGACGATCACCTCGCCGCCCGGCTCGCGCACGAAGAAGTCGACCCGCGCCATCCCCTCGCAGTCGGTCGCGACGAACGCGTCGACGGCGAGCTGCTGCGCCCGCTCGCACTGCTCCGGGCTGAGCGTCGGTGGCGGCACAAGGAGGTCGGAGCCGCCCTCGTCGTACTTCGACGAGTAGTCGTACCAATCGTTGAAGTGCGAGACGACCTGGCCCGGCAGCGAGGCGATCGGCTCGCGGTTCCCGAGGACGCCCACCTCGATCTCGACTCCGGGGACGAACTCCTCGACGAGCACCTTCTCGTCGTGCCGGCGCGCGACCGCGACCGCCTCCTCGAGCTCGGCCTCCTCGCGCACCTTCGAGATCCCGACCGACGAGCCGAGCCGCGCCGGCTTGACGAAGACCGGGTAGCCGAACGGGTTCTCGACCGGGTCGCCGGGCCGGAGCGTGATGTTCTGCGTGACCGGGATCCCGGCATCCCGCATGACCGCCTTGAAGAGGTCCTTGTCCATGCAGAGCGAGGAGGCCTTCACGTCCGCGCCCACGTACGGCACTCCCGCCAGCTCGAGGAGCCCCTGCACGGTGCCGTCCTCGCCGAAGGGGCCGTGGAGGATCGGCAGGACGACGTCGACCTCGCCGAGCTTCGCCGGTGCGGATGCCGTCGGAACAGGGAGCGTCTCCGCCACGGACGCAGCGGGGAGAGAGCCGTTCGAGCTCGAGACGAGCTCCCACCGGCCCTCGCGGTCGATCCCCACCGAGACCGCGTCGTAGCGCTCGGGGTCGAGCGCCTCGAGCACCGAGCGGCCTGACGCCAGCGAGATCGCGTGCTCGCTCGAGCGGCCGCCCATCAAGACCATGACGCGCAGGCGGCGGCTTTCGCTCATGGCCCCGTCGTCGTGGTCGACGTCGTCTGGCCGCCGAAGTGCCCGACGTAGATCGTCACCGTCGTCCCGGGCTTGGCCTGTGAGTTCGGCGGCGGGCTCTCGTCGAGGACGACGTTGTTCTGACTCGGATCCGCGACCTGCTGGCGCACGACCTTCACCTTAAACCCGGATTGCTGGAGCGTCGTCGTGGCCGTCTGCTCGTCGATGCTCGTCACGTCCGGAACCTGCGTCGTCTTCGGCCCCTTGGAGACGGCGAGCGTGATCGTCGAGCCCTCCGGCGCCAGCGTGTTCCCGCCTGGATCCTGGCTGAGCACGATCCCCGCGGCCTCGTTCGAGTCCTGGTCGTTTCGCTTCACCGCGAACCCCTTGGCCTGGAGCTCGGAGCTCGCCTGCGCGAAAGGCAAGCCCACGACGGGCGGCACGCCGATGGTCGGCGGGCCCTTCGAGACGTTGATCCGCACCTTCGAGCCCTTCACAACCTTCACGCCGGGCTTCGGCGCCTGCGCGACGACGGTGTTCACGTCCTTCGCCGAGTTGACCTCGTGGACGTCGGGCCTCAGGCCCGCGGAGGCGATCGCCGCCGCGGCGTCTGTCGCGGACTTGCCGCGCACGTCGGGGACGACCACCTTCGCCGGCCCGGTCGAGACGAAGATCGTGACGGCGTTTCCCTTGTCGATCTTGTTCCCGGCGCTCGGCGCCTGGTCGAAGACGAAAGTCGGGGGCTGCGCGGTCGACGGCTGGCGCTTGATCTCCGGCTTGAGGCCCGCGTTCAGGATCGCGGCGCGCGCCGCCGACTCCCGGATCTTCGTGTAGTCGCCCACCGTGACGGGCTTCGAGGCGTTGAGCTGCTTCTGAATCTGGTTGTAGGCGAGCCAGCCGGCGAATCCGGCGAGGACGAGCAACCCGAGCGCGAGCAGCCAAGGCCAGAAGGGGCGCCTTCGTTCCGGTGGCTCGTCGTAGTCGTAGTAGACGGGAGGCGGCAGGTGAGGCGTCGCCGGCGGCGCGAGGACGGTCGCGGCC
Source organism: Actinomycetota bacterium (assembly GCA_005883235.1). Next base: position 224 of record VAYE01000045.1, on the reverse strand, counting down.
GTGATCGGCCGGGCGATGATCGCGGTCGCGGCCTCCTCGGTCTCGGGGCTGACCGAGACGCCGCGGGCGACGCGCGCGAGGTCGGCGTCCATCTCGTCCGCGGACTGGTAGCGCTCGTCGGGGCTCTTGGCGAGGGCCCGCATGACGACGAAGTCGAGATCGCGCGGCACCTCGGGGCGCAGGCGGGAAGGCGGCTCGGGCACCTTCGAGAGGTGCTTCATCGC
>VAYE01000044.1 GCA_005883235.1 Actinomycetota bacterium | reverse complement strand
TCGGGACGATGCGCGTGAAGAGCGGCCTCGCCGAGATGCTCAAGGGCGGTGTGATCATGGACGTCACGACCGCCGAGCAGGCCCGGATCGCCGAGGAGGCCGGCGCGGTCGCGGTGATGGCCCTCGAGCGCGTCCCGGCCGACATCCGGCGCGAGGGCGGCGTCGCGCGCATGGCCGACCCGGACAAGATCCGCGAGATCCAGGAGGCCGTGTCGATTCCGGTCATGGCGAAGGCGCGGATCGGCCACTTCGTCGAGGCCCAGATCCTCGAGGCCCTCGAGGTCGACTACGTCGACGAGTCCGAGGTGCTCACGCCGGCCGACACGGCGCACCACATCGACAAGTGGAAGTTCACGATCCCCTTCGTCTGCGGCTGCACGAACCTCGGCGAGGCGTTGCGGCGCCTCGCGGAGGGCGCGGCCATGATCCGGACGAAGGGCGAGGCGGGCACGGGCGACATCGTCAACGCCGTCACGCACATGCGCGCCGTCTTCGGCGGGATCAGGCGGCTCGGCGCGCTCGATCCGGACGAGCTCTTCACCGAGGCGAAGACGCTGCAGGCGCCCGTCGAGCTCGTGCGCTGGGTGGCCGAGAACGGCCGCCTGCCGGTCGTCACCTTTACCGCCGGCGGAATCGCCACCCCGGCCGACGCGGCGCTCTGCATGCAGCTCGGCGCCGACGGCGTCTTCGTCGGCTCCGGCATCTTCAAGTCCTCGGACCCCGAGCGGCGCGCGAAGGCGATCGTCGAGGCGACGACGCACTTCCGCGACGCCGAGATCCTCGCCCGCGTGTCGGGCGGCCTCGGCGAGCCGATGCTCGGCCTCTCGGCCGCCGCCCTCGCGCCCGAAGAGCTGCTCGAGACGCGCGGCTGGTAACCAGCCGCTAACTAGAATCGGAGGCGTGGAGCGCTCTCCGAGAATCGGCGTCCTGGCCGTCCAGGGCAATTTCCGCGAGCACGCGGCGATGCTCCGTCGGCTCGGCGCCGACGTGGTCGAGGTGCGGCTCCCCGAGGAGCTCGAAGGCCTCGACGGTCTCGTTGTCCCCGGAGGCGAGTCGACGACGTTCACGCGCCTGATGCGCCTCTACGGCCTGGACGAGGCGCTGCGCTCGTTCGCCGGCCCCGTGCTCGGGACGTGCGCCGGGATGATCGTCCTCGACCGCAACCACCTCGGCCTCGTCGACGTCGAGGTGGAGCGCAACGCCTACGGCCGCCAGGTCGCGAGCTTCGAGGCCGACCTCCGCTTGGCCGGAGAGGACGAGCCGCTGCGGGGCGTGTTCATTCGCGCCCCCCGGGTGCGTGACGCGGGCCCGGAGGTCGAGGTGCTCGCGGAGCACGCAGGCGAGCCCGTCCTGGTGCGGCAGGGACGCTTCATCGTCGCCTCGTTCCACCCGGAGCTGACCGACGACACCCGCGTCCACGAGCGCTTCCTGGAGCTCGTGCGAGAGGAGTCGAATGTCCGGGCATAGCAAGTGGTCGTCGATCAAGCACAAGAAGGGCGCCGCCGACGCACGGCGGGGGAAGCTCTTCTCGAAGCTCTCGCGCGCGATCATCGTCGCCGCGCGAGAGGGTGGGCCAGATCCCGCCGCCAACCTGGCGCTCGCGAACGCGGTCGAGAAGGCGCGCTCGTACTCGATGCCGAAGGAGAACATCGAGCGCGCGATCGCCCGCGGCTCGGGCGCCGACACCGACGCGCAGGCCTTCGAGACGGTCGTCTACGAGGGCTACGGCCCGAACGGCGTCGCCCTGATCGTCGAGGCGCTGACCGACAACCGGAACCGCACCGCCTCGGACGTGCGGCACGCGTTCGACAAGCACGACGGCAACCTCGGCGGCTCGGGGGCCGTTTCGTGGCTCTTCGAGCGGCGCGGCGTCATCCTCGTCGACGTGGACACGGCCGACGAGGACGAGCTGACGCTGGCCGCGGCCGAGGGCGGCGCCGACGACGTCACCCGTGACGGCTCGAGCTTCGTGGTCACGAGCGCGCCGGAGGCCCTCGTCTCGGTGCGCGAGACGATCGAGGACGCCGGCATAGAGGTCGCCTCGGCCGAGCTGACGATGGTCCCGAAGACGACCGTCGAGGTAGCCGACGAGAGCGCTGCGAAGAAGGTCCTGCGCCTCGTCGACGCGCTGGAGGAAAGCGATGACGTCCAGGACGTCTACGCCAACTTCGACATCCCCGAGCGGGTGCTCGAGTCCGTCGCTTCCTAGCTCGGGGATCCCTCAGATCCATCCCCGCTGACGCGCGATCCGGCAGAGGGCGCGTCGCTTCGCATGGGCGGGCATGCCCTGAAGGCCGGCCTTGGTGTAGACGCGGCGTAGCGTGGCCTTCACGGTCTCGGCCGCACCGGGGGTGCCGAGGAGCGATGCGATCTGCTCGTTCGAGGGCAGGCTCTCGAGGCTCGCACCCTCGAGCCACGGCCCGCACAGGCACCTGACGACCTGCGTCTGGAGCGGCGAAAGCCGCATGCCGTCGGCGGCGGCGACCTCCTCGTGCGGCTCGGTCGTCTCCGGGTCGACGGCCTGCGCCGGCCAGGAGAAGAGAATCGTGTCATCCGGTCCGATCCCGATCCGGTCGGCGTGGTGGAGCGCCGCCGGAGCCCCTGGCTGGAGGCGGTTCGCGTTCAGGAACGTCCCGTTGAAGCTGCCGCGATCCTCGAGCACCCAGCGCCCGCGCTCGTACCGGATCTCCGCATGCTCACGGCTGACCTTCTTCGACGCGAGCGTGAGGTCGTGCGCCTCGTCGCGCCCGATCGTCAGCCGCTCCCGTAGCTCGTGCTCGCTTCCGTCCGGGAAGGTGAGCCAGATCTCGTGCGCCATCAGGCGCTCCCTACCCGCGCGCCCAGGGAAGCAACGTCTGGGTGAACCGCTCGTAGAAGGAACGTCCTGAGGCGCCGCTTGCGGTGCCGATCTCAGGCCGGAGGGCCTTGCCCTCCGGCCGTCTGAACCGACCGGTCGACCCGTTTGTCGTTAGCAGGAACGTCCGTACGTCCGCCTAATGTCTCGCCGTGAAGGTCATCGGCATCGATCCGGGAACGGCAGCATGCGGGTACGGCATCGTCCAAGAAAGCGCCGGCCGCCTCCAGGCGGTCGACCACGGCTGGTGGAAAACCTCGGCGGGCGAGCGCCCGGAGCTCCGTTTGAAGACGATCTTCGACGCCGTCGCCATCTGCCACGCGCTCGCGCCGCCGCTCCTTCGCGCGGTGGGCTGAGGCGGGCGGGGCTTGCGGCGCTCGTCTCGCTTCTTCTCTGCGGGTGCGGAGGATCCGGCTCGGGGCTCTAGGCCGGGCTGGACGAAGTACGGCCACACCCCCGGCGGCGAGCAGGCGTGGGTCGGCACCTACGCCGACCGTACGTCTGGCGGTCGTGTCTGCATCTGGGTGATCGGACACCCGCACGCGTTCGGCGCGGACGTCGACCTCGATATCGGCGACTGTCCGGCGCCGCCGCCTGCGGAGGTGTAGGTGCTCCGGGCGATCCGCCACCGTGGTCGTCGTGCTCGTCGTCATCGTCGGGCTCGCGTTCCTCGTCGCGTTCCTGTACCAGCACGCGGGTGGCGTGAGCGCGCAT
>VAYE01000043.1 GCA_005883235.1 Actinomycetota bacterium | reverse complement strand
CTCGAACGTGGAGCGGACGGAGGAGCGGCTCCGGAAGCTCGTCACCGGCCTCCGCGAGCTCGCCGGTCGCCTGGACGTGCTCGTCGGGTCGGACGCGCTCGTAGGGCTGGTGGAGCCGGAGGCCGAGGCGTCGCACCCGACCGGGCTGGACGAGGCGCTGAAGCGGCAGGTGGCGCAGCCGATCGAGGTCGAAGCCGGGCCGAACGGTCAGGAGGCCTGACGCGCGCGGAGGAGCAGCGGGCTCTCGAGGAGGCGCTCGACCGCCTCCTCGACCCGCTGGAGGCGGATCCTCCGAGCGGGAACGGGCCGCCGCCGCCGCTGCCCGAGCTCGTCCCGCTCGACGACGACGGCCCGCCGACGGTTCGCGATCTCGCCGTGCGGATCCGCCGGAGCGACCGCGGGGTCTTCCGGATCCCCAGGCAGCTCGCGGGCTGGGCGGTCGGCCTCGCCGCCTTCTGGGCCGCGATCTGGATCATCCTGTCCGTGGGCGGCGTGCGGTAGCCGCCGGAGTAGCGGCGGCGGGCAGCCGCCGAACTCGGGCAATACCGTGAACGGGTCACGATCGGGCATCCAACGCCTGGTAATGACGCCGGGGTCCGGCGGATTCACCTTCTCGAGCGTACGGTCGCAGCGCACCATCAGCGGCCCCTCCGAGATGATCCAGATCGGGTACCTGAAGAGCAACGATTCGGTTCTCGACTGCGGAAGCTTTTCAGGGGTGAAGCTCGCAGTCGAGCATACGGGCGACGGCGTTCACTATTTCTGCGACACGTATGCCGACTCGAACAACAACGAGCGGCTCGCTGTTGTGAAGCAAAGCTGCTGTGGCGGCTTGTGGGGCGCCTATCAGTCCGGAACGCTAAAGGAGACCGACTACATCGCCTACGACACCGGGTATGTATTCGTCGTAGGCGAGGTTTTGAGTACGAGCAGCGACACCGACAGTCTCTGCTTCGGTTGCAGCGGGGCGACGGCATGGCAATACACGACCAACAGCGGCGCGAGCTCTGCGCAAATCAACAGCGAGACGGGGCAAGGTAACGACGGCGGCTGGTCGATCGGCCACGCGCCCTCACCAATCAATATTCATGACTAGGAGACCATGAAGCGATTCGCCCAATTGGCAGGCATCGCTGTCGTCGGCGTAACGGCTGTCGTAGCCGGAGCCTTCTTCGCGCACTCGAACGCGGCCACGCATCTCGTGAACAGTGGTTCGCCGCAAGGACGAGCACTTGCAAGCCGTATCCTCGCCGCCCTTCCTCACGACGGCCTGACCGCGGTCGATTTCGCTCCTCCGCCGACGGGACTGCTCGACCATCCCGCGGCCGACGATTCGTGGCTTGAGCTCACGATCACAAAAGACGAGGACCTGAGCGACGCCGTGTGGCGGGCAAATCTCCTCGCAAGCACCTTCCAGGCGGAGGCCGCCCAAGCCGGCGCCGATCTCCTTGAGGGCTATTCGATCAGGATCGCCGGATCAGCTGCGACATCGTCCGTAGGCGATTTCGTGAAGATGATCCCGTCTCCGGCAGCGTTGACCCACCCTGGCGTCCCACCGGATGTGGGCGTCGCCGAAGCAGACATCGGTCGCCGTCTCCGCGCCGGTGCTCTTGCTGCGGGCGTCGACCTCCGTAGTGTTCGCTTCTTCACGACGCCTGAACTTGCGTTTGAGGCGACGGTTGCCGTCAACGATCCGGCGGGGTTCGTGAAGACAAGTCCGGGGCGTCTCTACAAGCTACTCGGTGACGACAGCGGATATGACGCTCGCGAGATCCGCGTCACCGACCAGCACGGACACCTCGTCATGCTGTCGACGTTCAACAACGATCTCAGCGCCGGATCGACCTGGATCCGGCCCGACCTGCAAGGACTGGGCGGGACGCTCGGCGGGTTCACGCTCCCGCGGAGCTAGGCCCCCGATCTTCTCCTGACGCATCGGTGAGCCGCTCGCGCACGGCGTACAGCGCCGCCTGCGTCCGATCGGTCACGCCGAGCTTCGCGAGGATGCTCGAGACGTGCGTCTTCACCGTCCGCTCGGCGATCCTGAGCTCGCGCGCGATCAGCTTGTTCGGCAGGCCGCGCGCGAGCAGGCGCAGGACGTCGAGCTCGCGCGGGGTGAGCGCTCCTGCGGCTCGACGTCCTTCAGCAGGTAGCCGGCGGCGCCCGCCTCGAGCGCCGGCAGCACGGTCGCGTCGTCGGGGTAGCTCGTGAGCACGATTACCTTCGAGCCGGGGCTCGCCTCGCGGATCTTGCGCGCCGCTTCGATGCCGTCGCCGCCGGGCATGACGAGGTCGAGGAGGACGACGTCGGGCCGCAGCTCCGCGGCACGCTCGGCCGCCTCGGTGCACGTCGCCGCCTCACCCACGACGTCCAGGTCCTCCTGGGTCGCGAGGAAGGTCCGGAGGCCCTGCCGCACGACCGGATGGTCGTCGGCGACGAGGATCGTCAGCCGCTCCACACGACCTCGTAGAGCGTGTGCTCGCCGCGGAGCCCCTTCAGGTCGTGCGGCCCGCGCTCGCGGAACTCGAGCCTGTCATCACCGGCCAGGTGACGCGTGATCTCGGAGACGAGGATCTCGCCGCCGCAGGCCGCCTCGGCGACGCGGGCGGCGACGAAGACGGCGCGCCCGAAGTAGCCGCGCTCCTCGGCGATGACGTCGCCGGTGTTCGCGCCGGCGCGCACCGACACGGGGATGTCGCTCGCCGCGAGCGCCCGCTGGATCTCGATCGCGCAGCGAAGGGCGCTGCGCGCGCTCGCGAACGCGAGCATGAACTTGTCCCCCTCGCGCTCGACCTCGACGCCGCCGGTGCGCTCGAGCGCCTCCCGCACGAGCCGGTCGTGCTCCTGGAAGAGCTCGCGCGCCCGCTCGTCGCCGACCCGGTCGACGAGCGGCGTCGAGTCCTCGATGTCGGTGAAGAGCACCGTCACCGTCCCCTCCGGCCGGTCGCGACTCGCGTGCACGCGGCGCAGGACGCGCCGCGTCGCCTCGGTACAGAGCACCGGGTCGCCGCGGTCACCTTGACGTCGAGCTCCTCCTCGCGGAGCGCCTTCGTCGCCTCCACGCCGTCGAGGCCCGGCATGACGACGTCCATCACGACGACGTCCGGCCGGAGCTCCCGCGCACGCTCGATCGCCGCAGCGCCGTCCTCCGCCTCGCCGACGACCTCCATGTCGGGCAGCACGTCGAGGAAGAGCCTGAGGCCCTGGCGGACGACCGCGTGGTCGTCAGCGATCAGAACGCGGATCGTGTCCGTCAAGGTCGACCTCCAGCGACACCGTCGTGCCGGTTCCCGGCGCCGAACGCACTCGCAGAGCCCCTCCGATCTCCTCCGCCCGCTCGCGCATCGAGATTAGGCCCAGGTGTCGCCGCGCCTGCGCCCCCTCCGGGTCGAACCCCGAGCCGTCGTCCTCGACTGTGACGGCGAGTCGGTGACCGGCCCGGCGGACCTCGACGCGCACGTGCTCCGGCGCCGCGTGCTTGAGCGCGTTGCCGATCGCCTCCTGCGTGACCCGGAAGACCTCGCGCTCGAGTCCCGGGTCGACCTCGACGCCGTCCAGCTCGAGCTCGATGTCCACGCCGTGCACGCGCCGCAGGACGTCGACGTGCTTCTGGAGCGTCACGGCGAGCCCGTCCGAGACGACGTCGCCGGGCCGGAGCTCGAAGATGAGCGAGCGCATCTCCTCCATTGCGCTCCGGACCAGCTCGCGCACCTCGCCAAGCTCGGCCTTCGCCCGCTCGGGGTCGGCGTCGACGAGGAGCGCGGCCGCGTCGGCGGTGAGCGACACGCTGAAGAGCGTCTGGTTGACGGCGTCGTGGAGCTCGCGCGCGAGCCGGTTTCGCTCCTCGACGACGGTGAGCTCTCGGCTCCGCTCGTGCAAGCGCGCGTTCTGGATCGCGACGGCCGCGTGCGCGGCGAGCGTCTCGATCAGCTCCTGGTCGGCGTCCGAGAACACGGCGCCGCGGCCGCCCTTCTTGTCGGTGAGATAGAAGGAGCCGATCACGTCGCCCTCCGAGACGATCGGCACGCCGAGGAAGGAGCGCATGCTCGGGTGCGTTTCGGGCCAGCCCTCGAAGCGCTCGTGCTCCTGGATGTTCGGGAAGCGGAAGCTCGTCGGCGTCTCGAGCATCGCGCCGAGGAGCCCGTGCTGGCGCGGCAGCTCGCCGATCGCGTCCCACTGCTTCTGCGTCATCCCGGAGGTGATGAAGTGCGAGAAGCCGCCCTCGCCGTCGGGGACGCCGATCGCCGCGTAGCGCGCCCCCGCCAGCTGCCGCGCCGCGTCGGCGAGCAGCTCGAGCACGGGCTCGAAGCGGTGCTCGGCGGCGATCGCGACGACCGCGTCGCTGACCGCGCGGAGCGCGCGACTGTCGAGCGTCTCGGCCATGGATGCCACGATACGCCGCGTGATCCAGACCGTCGACTACCACACCGGCGGCGAGCCGTTCCGGATCGTCACCGGCGGCGTCGAGCCGCTGCGCGGCGCGACGATCCTGGAGAAGCGGCGGGACGCTCTGGAGCGGCTGGACTGGGTGCGGCAGCTGCTGGTCTACGAGCCGCGCGGGCACGCGGACATGTACGGCTGCCACGTGGTCGAGCCGAACGACGACGGCGCCGACCTCGGCGTCGTCTTCTTCCACAACGCCGGCTACTCGACAGCGTGCGGGCACGGCACGATCGCGCTCGTCACGTGGGCGATCGACTCGGGTGTGGTGGCGGGCCCGCGCGTCGTGGTCGACGTGCCGTCGGGCCGTCTGGAGACGTGGGCGCGCGTCGAGGAGGGTCGCGTTCGGTCGGTGCGGTTCCGCAACGTGCCGTCGTTCGTGTGGGGCCGTGGCTTGCACGCCGCGGGCCGCGAGGTCGACGTCGCCTTCGGCGGCGCGTTCTACGCGTCGTGCCGCGAGCGCGTGGAGCCGGCGGAGCTGCCGCGTCTGATCGAGCTGGGGCGTGCGATCAAGCGCGACCTGGAGGCGCGGCACGAGATCGTCCACCCCGACGAGCCGGAGCCCAGCGACGTCTACGGGGTGATCTTCTGGCAGGACGAGGGGGGCGAGCCGCTGACGCAGCGGAACGTGACGGTATTTGCCGACGGCGAGGTAGACCGCTCCCCGTGCGGCTCGGGCACGTCGGCGCGCCTGGCGCTGCTCGACCTGCCGGTGGGCGAGGAGCTGCGGCACCTCTCGATCGTGGGAAGCGAGTTCCGTGCGCGAGTGGTGGAACGTGTGGACGGCGGGGTGATCACCGAGATAGAGGGAGGCGCCTATCGAACGGGAAGCGCCGAGTTCGTCCTCGATCCCGACGACCCGCTTGGGACCGGCTTCCTGCTGCGATGAACGTCAGCTTCGGCTGCGCTCAAGCCGTTCCTCGTAGGGCATCTCGCCGACCCTTGGAATAGGAACCGGCTTTCCATGACGATCCAAGTACAGCGCCGCCTTTTTTCCCGCCCGTCCTTTGCTGGTGGACCCGTATATGACCCGGATCGCCGGGTAGATGTCCATGACGAATGAGAGAGCGGGTGAATGGATGATCCCCGGCTCGACGCTCTCGACTTTCCCATTTCGGTACGAAGGCGGCTTCCAGCGCCTTTTCACCATGTGCTGAAGGCGGCGCGCTTCCTCGAGAAGCGGTGACGGGATCTCCGGCCAGTGCAACTCCATGAAGCCGATCTGCCCGTCCTTCGCCAGTGCGAGCACGAATCGAGACGACCAGACTTGCAGACCGCCGATGTCGCGCTGGATCGTGGCGAACCGACCCCCGCGCTCTACTTCGCCCATCCTTATCTCGCCGCTCTCGCCTGCTACTTCCGCGGCCTGATGCCGCTCGGCGATGACGGTCTGCTGTCCACGCTCGCTGGTCGGTATTCCGAGCGCCTTCATGATGACCCGGCCGCGGTCGTAGAGTGCCTTGTCGTTCCCTTCGAAGGCTCCTGATGCGCTGCCGATGCCGAAGTCGTTGCGGTGCACGAGGTACGTGCGGCTATCAGTCCTGCGGCTGAACAGGACGCGCTCCGAGCGGATGCCCACGAAGTTTGCCTCCGCCGAGTGGCGTGCTTCCCTGTCGAGCCGGATGTTCAATCTCGCGGCTAGGTTCCGGGTTGCCCGCGCCTCCCCCCGATCCGAGTAGTCACCGCTGCGGGGACGTGCCATCTCGGCCCTTCCTCCCGGCCCGTCTTAGCCGCAGGACCATCGCCAAGCGAACCAGTTCGGGGTTGGATCCGAGCGGTTGTCACTCACCCGCTCGTTCTGACGCCGGTCGATCGCGTCGTTACGGTCATTTCCTGCCGCGATTGCGACAGCGCAGCAACCACTTTGGATGTCGATCGTGCCGGCCGCCATCCATGCATCGCCCACGCTCAAGTGTGGAAACAGCGAAAACGAGCCGGCGGTGTAGGCGGCGAATAGCGCGCCGCGGTTGGCGCTGTCCAGCGTATCGGCGCTCGCCGTGCCGGAGTGGCCGACCGCGACGTGGAGGCCTTGGAACGTTGGGAACCAGTTGTTCCCGAGTGAGACGAGGTCCATGGGGCAGCTGGCATCGATGAAGGCGAAGCGGAGGTTGCCCGCGCCGTTACCCCAACGCGACGACCGACCGATGTTGACCGTGTTCGGCGTGCCGAAATTGCCGCAGGTGATGACGAAGTCTGGACTCGTCGCGGTCGGCGGGCTCTGGCAATTCCCGTGGCCGGTATAGAAGTAGATCTCGGGCACGTCGCTGCCGCCGCTCGGATCGAGATCCGTTCCGTCCCGGAAATCCGATCCCCAGACGTTGCCGTTCTCCCAACGTGTGAAGAGCTGGAAGCCTGCGAGGCTATAGAAGTAGCGAAAAAACGCAGCTTCCGGAATCGTGAGCGGAAGATCCGGCCCTCCACATCCCGGTCCGACGTAATCTCGGACGGCGCCAGTCGAATACCTCAGCGGCATCGAAGCTCCTTCGTGACAGCAATCACGAGGCTACGCCGGTCTCCCGAGGTTGTCAATGGCTCACGCTAGGCAAGGATGCAGGCAGCCACGTGCTGGCCGTTCGTCGCGGCGACCGGACTCTCGAGCGGCGGGTCTTGCGCTCGGCACGCGTCGATCGCGAGCGGGCAGCGCGGATGGAAGCGGCAGCCTGACGGGATGCGCACCGCGTCCGGCGGCTCGCCTCGCAGGATCTGCGGGC
>VAYE01000042.1:1036-10153 GCA_005883235.1 Actinomycetota bacterium | reverse complement strand
TCGCGGATCATCTTCGTCTGCGACGCGTTCCACGCGATGACGACCGAGCGGCCGTACCGTCAGGCGCTGCCGCTCGACGAGGCGGTGCGCAGGCTCCGCGAGGGCGCCGGTACCCAGTTCGACCCCGACGTCGTCGAGGTCTTCCTCCGCATCGTCGCTTCTCAGGCCGGCTGAGCGAGTCGCGCCCGCGCGACGCGGGCGAAGAACCACCACGTCAGGATCGCGCCGCCGGCGTAGCCGATCGAGCTCGCCACCGCGGCGCCGGAGCCGCCGAGCCGCGGCACGAGGACGAGGGCGGCGACCGCGGTGAGGATCATCCCCGCGACCGAGACGGCGAGGCTCAGCCCCGGCCGCCCGCGGCGCACGGAGAGGTAGACGACGAGGATGCTGACCGGCGCGTAGAGGACCACGCCCGGCAGGAGGAGCGCGAGCGAGGTGGCCGCCTTCTTGTAGTCGTCGCCGAAGACGAGCGGGATCGCGAACGGCGCCGCGGCCGCGAGGGGCACGGCGACCGCGACGGTGAGGAGGAGGCCCTTCACCGCCGTGCGGCCGACGAGGCGGGCGGCGTCGCGGTCGTCGCAGGCGAGCGCGGGCGCGGTGATCGAGGTCGCGAGCGCGCCGGCGACGAGCCAGATCGACTCCACCGACTGCATCGCGATCGAGTAGACGCCGACGCCCGACCGGCCCTGGTAGTGGTTGAGGATGAAGAGCTCGGTCCGGTAGCTGAAGAGGTTCACGACCTGCACGGCGCCCATGACGACGGCGAGGCGGGCGATGGCGAGCGTGATCGGGTCGTCGAGCGGGGGCACGTCGGGCGGGAGCCAGAGATCGCGCGTGGCGACGAGCGCGACGAGCGCGGTGAGCGCGTTCGCGCCGACCCAGGCGGCGAGAGCGGCGCCGACGCCGCCTCCGAGGGCGACGACGAGGACGAGCATCCCCACGAGGGTCAGGACGGTCGGCAGGAGTTGGATCACGTTCCAGAGCCGGATCCGGCCCAGGCCGAGCAGGACACCCGAGACGGTCTGCCAGATCACGTTCGGGACGAGCGCGAGGCCGGCGAGCGCGGCGAGGCGGAAGCCCAGGCCTGCGGTGAGGCCACCCCAGAGGGCGATCGCTGCGAAGCCGACGAAGCCGGCGAGGACGGCGATCGCGAAGGCGCGCAGGACGAGTCCCCGCAGGTCCGGCGTCTCTCGTCGCCGGCTCGTGACGGCGACGCCGAGCTGGCCGAGGAGGCGCGAGAAGATCGTCACCGTCAGCACGGCGAGGACGAACGCGCCGCGGCCGTCCGGATGCAGGAAGCGGCTCTGGAGGACGACGAGGAGGAGCGCGAGCGGCGTCGAGAGGCCCCGGAAGACGAGGGTCTCGACGGTACGCGTGCGGAGGCTGCCCGCGCTCGCCACCTCCTCCGTCCTGACGAGGTTCGGCGTGACCGGTGGCGCAATGTCCGTCGCCGGCGCGGCCCGAACGGCCGTGCTCGCGCGCGGATGGGTACCCGTCCGCGGCGGACCGTCCCCGTGACTGTTCAGGCCGTGGCGCCGCGCGCCGGGTCCGGGGTCAGACCCCGGACCCGGCCCGGCGGGACGGTCCCGCCGCTCAGCCCGAGGCGTGACGGAAGGCCGGCGACGCGTCACCGGTCAGTCATGTGCGGACGGGACGCGGCTGGCAGTGCCGCCCGCCGTCTCGCCCCCGTCGATCGGGATCGCGGCGCCCGTGATGTAGGCGGCCTCGTCGGAGGCGAGGAAGACGAAGAGCGCCGCCACCTCGTCCGGCCGCGCGTGGCGCCCCAGCGGAATCCTCGCGTCGACGGCACGCAGCATCTCGGGGGTGTACTCCGCCTGTTGCATCCGCGTGAGCACGTAGCCGGGGCAGACGCAGTTCACGCGCACGCGAGGCGCGAGCTCGAGCGCCAGCGTCCGGGTCAACGCGACGACGCCCGCCTTCGACGCGTTGTAGTCCGCATAGAGCGGATGGCCGACGAGCGCGTTCGTCGAGGCCGTCAGCAAGATCGCCCCACCGTCACCCCCCACCATCCGTCGCGCCGCCGCCTGCGCGCAATGGAAGATCCCGTCGAGGTTGACGGCGAGCACGCGGCGCCACTCCTCGGGTGTGATGTCGAGAAAGCCGTGGCGGATGCTGATTCCGGCGTTCGCGACCAGGACGTCGAGGCCGCCCAGGAGCTCGTCCGCCTCCGCAAACGCGTCCCGCACCGCCGCCGCATCCGCCACGTCGGCCTCCAGCGCCCCCGCGAGCCCCTCGACCGTCTCCTCCCCGCCCAACGAGACAGAGACGACCCGCGCCCCCTCCGCGACGAACCGCCGCGACGTGGCCGCGCCGATCCCGCTCGTCCCGCCGGTGACGACGACACGCTTGCCTTCGAGGCGCCCCATCGCCGCGATCCTACGACGGGGCGCCCGAAGACCAGTCGAGCGTTACTCGTACTGCAGCGCCTCGAGGACGTTCAGGCGAGCAGCCCGCCGCGCCGGCACGACCGCCGCGGCGATCCCGGCCAGGATCGCGATCACGGTGAAGATCGCGAGCGTCAGGAGCGGGACGTGGAAACCGACCCCTTCGCTCGATAAGCCCTGTGTGACGAGCGCTGCGAGGAAGAGCCCGAGCGGTAACCCGAGCCCGGCCCCGATGAGTGCGGTGATGACGCTCTCGTGGCGGACCATCCGCCTCGTCTGGCGCCGCGTCATCCCGATCGCACGGAGCATCCCGAGCTCACGCGTCCGCTCGAACACGGTCAGCACGAGCGTGTTCACCATGCCGAACAGGCTCACGATCACCGACAGCGAGAGGAGCACGTACAGGAACATCAGCAGCTGGTCGACGCCGTGGGCGCGATTCGAGACCCACCCCGCCTTCGTCCTGATCTTCACGTCGGGGAAAGAGCGGGTCCATCTGCCCCGGGTCGAAGACGCTCTGCGTGTAGAAGGTCAGCTTCCTCCCCGAGGGCGGCCGCACGGTGAAGAGGTCGCCGATCTCGAGATGGTTCGTATCGGCGAAGCTCTTGGTGACGATCGCCCCGCTTCCCTGCGGGGAGTCGTGCGGGCCCTGCTTCCAGTCGAAGTGGTAGGCGCGGGCGATCTCCGGCCCGACGCCGGCCACGCTCTCGGTCGCTCCGAAGATCCGCGCCTTCTCGGTCCGCACGCTCGCGGCCAGAGTGACACCGGACGCTCCCGCCACCGCGTCGCCGGCCTGCGACGGGAACGGGTCGAATCCGTTTCCGGCGGTGACGACGTACTCGGAGCGCACCTGATGGTTGAGGGTCTCGACGTCGGAGGCCTTGAGCCCCTTGCCGAGGGTGGCCACGAAGGTGATCAGGGCGAGCCCGATCATCAGCGCGGCCGCCGTGTTCGCTGTCCTGCCCGGGTTGCGGACCGAGTTCTCGCTCGCAAGGCGTCCCGGAGCGCCGCCGGCACGCCGCGCCGGTGTGCCGACGAGCGACGCGAGCGGCTTCACGAGCGCACTCGACACGAGCGCAACGCCGATGAAGAGGAGCAGCGTCCCGAGCGCGAGCGGGAGCAGGGTTCCGACGATGCCGTTCGCGAGGAACAGCCCGTCCGCGATCAGCGCGACCGCGAGCACGAGTAGCGCGACCGCCATCCACGGCGCCCAACGTGAGACACGCGAGCGCGGCAGCACTGCGCCCTCGCGAATGGCCGCGATCGGAGGCACACGCGTCGCCTGAATCGCCGGGAAGAGCCCCGCCACGACCGTGACGAGCACGCCCGCGAGCAGCGAGACGATCACCGTCCGCAGGGCGAAGACGGTTCCCGTCTGGGGAAGATCGGCGCCCAGCGCGACGAAGATCGCGTTCAGGCCCTTGGCGATCGCGAGGCCGAGGAAGAGCCCGATCACCGCCGCGAGGAGGCCGATCGTGAACGTCTCGACCATCACCGATCGCAACACCTGGCGTCGCGTGGCGCCGAGCGTGCGAAGGGTCGCGAACTCGCGCGCGCGCTGCGCAACCGTGATCGCGATCGTGTTGAAGATGACGAACGAGCCGACGAAGAGCGCAATGCCCGCGAAGGCGAGCAAGAGGTACTGGATGAAGCTGATCCCGGACGTGATGTCCTTCGCTTCCTTGCTCCCCTGCTCCCCTCCCGTCCGCACCTGAGCGGTCGAGGGGACGAGCGGCGCGATCTCGCGTGAGAGCTTCGCGTCGCTCACGCCTGGTTTGCCGCTGGCGGCGATGGCGTCGAACTGGCCCTCCTTGTGCAGCAGCTTCTGCGCCGTCGGGACGTCGAACACCGCGATCGTCGCGGCGCCGATCGTGCTGACGGTGCCGAGCTTCGCGATCCCCGAGATCGTGAACTGCCGCGTAGGCCCGTCGGCCGAGGCACCGATCCTGCCTCCGACGCGAAGGTTGTGCTTCACAGCCGTCCCTTGCTCGATCACGACCTGGTCCGACCCGGTCGCCCACCTTCCCTCGACGAGCTTCATCGGGTTGAACTGCGGGTACTTCGGGTCGAGGCCGAAGCCGAACGTCGGCGCGCCGCCCGTGCCGCCGATCGTGTTGCCATTCCGGTCGATCAGCTTCACGAGGTCGGTGGAGCCGCCGAAGTTGATGATCCCGCCCGACGCCGCCTGGACGTCCGGAAGCGCACGCACCTTGTCGAGCACCTTCGCCGACACGGTGGCGTTCCCGCTCGCGGCGCCCTTGACGATCTCCTTGCCGGAGATGACGACGCTCGTGTTCTTGTAGGTGCTCTCGAAGACGCCGTTGAAGGCCTTCTTGATCGTGTCCGTGAGGACGTAGGTGCCGCTCACCATCGAGACGCCGAGCACGACCGCGAGCGCGGTCAAGATCGCCCGGGTCTTGCGTCCGAGCAGTCCTTTGAGGGCGACTGTGATCATCGCCGGCTCAATTCGTCCATCGCAGCGATCACGTCGCCGGCGTCCGACGGGCCGAGGTCCTGCACGACGCGACCGTCGGAGAGGAAGAGGATCCGGTGCGCGATCGCCGCCGCGTGCGGATCGTGGGTGACCATGACGGTGGTCTGGCCGTAGGCCTCGACCGAGCTTCGGAGCAGCTCGAGGATCTCGCCGCTCGTCGTCGAGTCGAGGTTGCCCGTCGGCTCGTCGGCGAACATGACCGTCGGCCGCGAGACGAGCGCCCGCGCGATCGCGACGCGTTGCTGCTGGCCGCCCGAGAGCTCGGCCGGCCGGTGCGTGCGCCGGTCCTCGAGCCCGACCTTCTCGGTCAGCTCCTGGAGCCAGGCCTTGTCCGGCTTCTCGCCGGCGATCGACAGCGGGAGGACGATGTTCTCCTCCGCGGTCAGCATCGGGAGCAGATTGAAGAACTGGAAGACGAAGCCGATGTGCTTGCGGCGCAGCCTCGTCAGCTCGGTGTCGTTCAGCTTCGTGACGTTCGTGCCGTCGATGTAGACGTCGCCTTCGCTCGGCTTGTCCAGCCCCGCGAGCAGATGCATCAGCGTGGACTTTCCGGAGCCCGACGGGCCCATCACGGCCGTGAGCTTCTCGCGCTGGACGTCGAGATCGACGCCGCGCAGCGCATGGACGGCCGTGTCGCCCTCGCCGTACTGGCGGGAGAGCGCTCGAGCCGCGACCACCGCCTTCGGTGCTGCGTCCTCGGCCACGTCGACAGCCGGAATCGCGATCGCCTGGCTCATGCCTGCCTCCCTTGTGGGAGCTCGGTAGCGAGCTCGCGACGAGCGTTACATGGTCAGGCGCGAGGTTCTAGAGGGGCCGACCGGCCTCTGGGGTGCGGTTAGCCGTACCTCTCTTGCAAATCACGAATTGCCCTCTTGAAACTTGTACCGGAAGCTGCGACGCTGGCGCCGGAGAGAAGAGAGTTCTTACGGATCCTGCGGCGGAGAACAGAGCACGTACATCGCGGCGCCTGAGCGGCGCTTGGATGAGGCGCCTTGCATCAGGCGCCTTGGTCTGCCTGGCGATGGTCATGCTCGCGGCGATCGGCTACGCGAGCGGCCGCGGGCTTGTCCCACTCAGCTATTCGTATGGGTACCAGTACTGCTCGACCCCGGGGCAGTACCAGTACTGCTCGACGTCGAGCACCAGCTCGAGCACGACGACCACCACGTCATCTTCGACATCGACGACGACGAGAAGCACGACGACAACGACCACGCCGACGACGACCACCACCAAGTCGACGTCGACGACGACCACGACGCCGAAGCTTCGCTGCGGCCTCGGCAAGAACATGGAGAGGTGCGAGATCAAGATCAACGACGTCTCGAAGAAGGAGGGAAACGTCGGTACGACCCCCTTCGTCTTCACGGTCTCGCTCGACCGCTCGCCGATCGATCCGGTCACCGTCAAGTACGCGACGTCGAACGTCACCGCCACTGCGCCGAGCGACTACATCGCCACGAGCGGCACGGTCGTCTTCCCGTCAGGGGTCCAGCAGCAGACGATCACCGTCCTCGTGAAGGGCGACACGACGCGGGAGGGCAACGAGACGTTCTTCGTCATCCTCTCGAACCCGAGCCCGAACGCAGCCGAACGTCCTTGCGCCGCCTGAGAGGCCTCGCCTGACCGTGCTCGCCGTCGTCGCGTTGGTGCGGCGGCGCGCGTCCGACACGCACGGAGTAGGAGAGGCCCCGCCGCCGGCCGGTTGTACGCGGCCTCCGGCGATTTGTAGGCTCAATGACGATCGTGACCGAACCGGCCTCCGACGCCGCTCTCGTCGCCCGCTGCCGCGCCGGCGAGGACGAGGCCTGGCGCGAGCTCGTCGAGCGCTTCTCGCGCTACGTGTACGCGATCGCGGTGCAGGCCTTCCGGCTGCCCGAGCACGACGCCGAGGACGTGTTCCAGGAGGTCTTCGCCCGTACGTACGAGCGGCTCGAGAGCCTGCGCGACGACGCGGCGATCCGACCCTGGCTCGGCCAGCTGACCCGGCGGCTCTGCATCGACTGCCTGCGCGGCGAGGCCCGCGAGGAGCCGGTGGAGGAGCCGGAGCCGCCCAACACGGAGCAGGTCATCGAGCGGCTCGACGAGGCCCTCGACGTCCACCAGGCGCTCGACCGGCTCTCGGGGGACTGCCGCGAGGTGCTCGATCGCTTCTTCGCGCGCGACGAGAGCTACCGGACGATCGGCGACGCGCTCGACATCCCGCCCGGCACGATCGCGAGCCGGATCTCACGCTGTCTGGAGAAGCTCAAGGCGGAACTCGTGGGAAGAACCGAGCCCGTTCACGCGTCTGGTAAGCGATGACGTACGACGCCGAACAGATCGCCGAGCTTCTGCGCGCCTTGCCGCCCGCCCCGCGGGGGTGGGTCGAGGCGGCGCAGGAGCTGCCGTCCGCGCGCCGCGGTCTCGACCAGATCGTGGCCCGCGCCGAGGCCGACGCGGAGTTCCGGGCGCGACTCGTCGCCGATCTGGAGCACGCCCTCGAGGCCGAGGGCTACGAGCCCGACGCAGCGCTCCTCGAGGCGCTACGCCGCAGGATCGACGGCTAAAAGCCCACCCGGCGTACGAAGCCGGCCGGCTCCGGCTCAGGAGCAGCCTGCTTCCTGGGCCGCGTTTGCACAAGCGCGAACGGCGTTCCGAAAAGGACCACGACGACGATGACGACGCCGGCCAGCGCGTAGGCAAGGGCGCTTGAGGTCAGTGCGGTGACGCCGAGCGTCAGTCCAGCTGCAACGAGGAACAAGACGAGGATACGAAGCGGCCGGATCACCGTGTCCTCAGAGTACCCACTAGTGCTCGTAGAGCCACGTCAGGAAACCGACGAATCCTCCGAGAAACGTTCCGACGAGAGCAAAGGTTCCGAGACTCGCAAGCGGCAGATCGGGGATGCTTGTATGCGTTAGCCAGCCCCACAAACGGCGAATGTCGCGCGCCGCGGCCCACGCGACGCCGCCCACCAATGCCCCGAGAGCACCGCCCCCAGCGGTCGCGCCGCCGGCAATCAAGAAGAACTTCGTGCCTGTCCCTTCGCTGCCGCTTGGCATCGGGTTCTGGATCGTAATGCACGCCGGACGATGGGAAAACGTCTCCATTGGCCCTGTCACGAACGTCTCGCGAGCGCCAGAATCGGCGCGTGAGCGCCGTCGATCCCCTCGATCTGCGCGTCCGTGAGCTCCTCGACGAGGTCGCGAACGAGTCCGCCACGCCGGCCGGCGGAGCTGCGGCCGCGGTTCTCGTCGGGCTCGCCGCGGCTCTCACGGCCATGACCGCTCGCTACTCCCGCGAGGACTGGGCCGACGCCGGCGCCGCGGTCGCGCAGGCCGAGACGCTTCGAGCCCGCGCCGCGCCGCTCGCTCGAGTGGACGTCGCCGCCTACGAGGAAGTGCTCACGCTGCGGCGCGAGTCCGGCGACGACGAGACGCTCGGGCGGGCGCTGGAAGCCGCCGCCGAGGCCCCGCTTCAGATCGCCCAGGTCGCAGCCGACGTCGCGGATCTCGCGGCGCACGTCGCCGGCCGCTGCGATCCGGCCGTCCGGGTCGACGCGGTGGCCGCAGTCGATCTCGCGCAGGCCGCTGCCCGCGTGGCGGCAAGGCTCGTCGCAGTGAACCTGACGATGCGCCCCGGAGACGAGCGGATCGAGCGCGCCCACCGGCTCGCCGAAGCGGCCGGCCGGGCCGCCGCCGCGCTCTAGCCTGCGGGTTCGAGCGAGGCGCGCGCGGCGGCCCGGCGCCCGTTCCAGCCGCTCGCGAGACGGAGGAGGCGCCGCTTCGACCTCGGCCCGAGCTCGTCCGTGGCCACCTTCACCCGTCGCGCCGCGGTGGCCTCGCGAAGCAGCTCGGCATACCTCTCGCGCGCGATCTCCTGGTGGAAGTGGCTGCTCGGGTACATGGCCGTCCTCCTCGTCTCGCTGACCACAGGACGGAAGAGCGACCCCTTCTCTTCCACCCGTCGTCCACCTCGGCGAGGACCCGGCCAACCCGAACCGCATCATCGCCGCGACGTACGCGCGCGGCGTCTGGGCGTACACCTTCAAGTAGGGGTCGCCCGACAGGTTCCTCTCGGCGAGAGAGGAATGAAGGGCCCGCCTCCGTGCGGGCCCTTCGTATCTACGGTGATTTCCTCTTCGTCCAGTAGTCGTGTCCCCAAGGGCCAAGCTTCGACAGGGCCAAGACCAGCACGGTGAGATAGCCGATCCCCAAGAGGACCCCTAAGACGATC
>VAYE01000042.1:0-989 GCA_005883235.1 Actinomycetota bacterium | reverse complement strand
GAGAGCCTGCTCCATGTTCCGCGCGCGGCCTCGAAGCGCCGTGCAGTCCTCGATTCCGCGCAGCTCGTACATGAAGAGGCCGAACGTGACCGCGATCCCGAACAGCCCGACCGCCGCGAGAAGCTTGCGGTTGTCTCCGTTCAGCTTTCCCAGTAAGAGGAAGATGCCGGTGCCGGACGCGATCGGCAGCAGCGCGAGGAGCTTGGCGCGGAAGTCCGCGATCGCGCCGTGGGTCTTGCACGTCTCCTGGTAGACGACCTGGAGGGCTTGCCTTTGGTCGCTTGTCACCGGCGCGGTTCCTCGCGACAAAGCTAGCCCGATCTCATACGTGTAGCAAGCTCGCAAGCCGAGGTTGTGCAGAATCGGGCTGTGCGTCTCGGGATCATCGGCTGCGGCTTCGTCACCCTCGACCGCCACCTGCCCGCCCTCCGGCAGGTCGACGAGATCGACGTCGTCGGGCTCGCGGACACGCATCCCGAGCGGGCGGCCGAGGCGGCCCGGCGCTACCCCGAGGCGCGGGCACGCGACATGGAGAGCCTCCTCGCCGACCCGATCGTGGACGCCGTGGCGGTGTGCACGCCGCCGGTCACGCACGCGGACCTGGCGCTCGCCGCGCTCGAGGCAGGCAAGCACGTGTTCCTCGAGAAGCCGGTCGCAGCGTCGCTCGCGGACGCGGACCGGATCGTCGACGGCGCGGCGCGCTCGACGCTTCGGGTGCTCGTGGGCTTCAACTTCCGGCGCCACCGCTTCGTCGAGCGAGCACGGCAGGTCGTGAGCGAGGGCCGGCTCGGCACGGTGCAGGCCGTCCGCACCGCCTTCACGAGCCCCATCCTCGACGGAAAGCTCGAGTGGCAGGCTCATCGCGAGCTCGGGGGCGGCGCGCTCTTCGACCGGGCGATCCACCACTTCGACCTGTGGCGGTTCCTGCTCGACGCCGAGGTGGCGGAGGTCTTCGCGCTGACGCGCTCGGGGCGCGGCGACGACCAGAG
>VAYE01000041.1 GCA_005883235.1 Actinomycetota bacterium | reverse complement strand
CTAGATCGCCGGCGCCCTTCTTCTGCTTCGACACCTCGAGCTGCTCTTCCATCAGGTCGTCGTAGACCGGCCGAGCCACGTCGCGGAACACTCCGATCGGCGTCGCGCCCGCCGTTGACCGCGTCAAGCGGGACAGAGCGAAGGCCAGCGAAGGCTCCTCCGCGTGCGCGTCGTGCACTAGCACCTCTCCGTTCGCCGGCACGACCTCCACCGAACCGTCCTCGCGGCGTCGCACGGCCTTCTCCCCCTCCTCGCCGAAGCGGATCTCCGCGCCGTGCTCCAGATAGATCCGGTTCGTCTTGTCGTCGCGCACGAAGTCGAACGCGCCGTCGTTGTAGATGTTGCAGTTCTGGAAGATCTCGACGAACGCCGACCCGCGATGGGCGGCGGCGGCGCGCAGCACCTCAGTCAGGTGCTTCCGGTCGGTGTCGATCGAGCGGGCGACGAAGGTCGCCTCGGCGCCGATAGCCCGTAGATCTGGTTGTTGAAGAGCAGGATCTTCACGTTCACGTTTCGGCGCAGAGAGTGGATCAGGTGGTTCCCGCCGATCGAGAGCGCGTCGCCGTCGCCGGTCACGACCCACACCGACAGGTCCGGCCGGGACGTGCTCAATCCCGTCGCGATCGCCGGCGCGCGCCCGTGAATCGAGTGGATCCCGTACGTCTCCATGTAGTACGGGAAGCGCGCCGCGCAGCCGATCCCGGAGATGAAGACGATCTTCTCGCGCGGCAGGCCCAGCTCCGGCATGAACCCTTGCAGCGCGGCCAGGATGGCGTAGTCGCCGCAGCCCGGGCACCACCGGACCTCCTGGTCGGTCTTGAAGTCCTTGGCGCCGAGCTCGGTCACAGCGTGTCCACGGACGAGGCGGGCTGGCGGTGCGCGGCCTGCGCGGACCCGGCCGAAGCTCCCAGGCCGATCAGGGCAATGACGACCAGGACGACGAGCCGCTTCACACCATCGCCTCGATCGCCTCGGCGAGCTCCGCGGAGGTGAACGGAAGCCCCCGCACGCGGTTGTAGCCGACCGCATCGACGAGGAACTCCGCGCGCACGAGCTTCAACAGCTGCCCGAGGTTCATCTCCGGTACCAGCACCCGATCGTAGCGGCGTAGCACCTCGCCGGTGTTGCGCGGGAACGGGTTCAGGTGATGGAGATGCGCGGCGGCGACCTTCTTGCCGCCCTTGCGCACGCGCCGCACCGCCGCGCCGATCGGCCCGGCCGTGCCACCCCAGCCGAGGACGAGCAGCGTCGCGCCGTCCTGGTGGTCGACCTCGAGCTCCGGGATGTCGGCCGCGATGCCGGCGACCTTCTGCGCGCGGATCCGGACCATGTAGTCGTGGTTATCGGGGTCGTACGAGACGTTTCCGGTCACGTCCTGCTTCTCGAGCCCGCCGATCCGGTGCTCGAGACCCGGTGTGCCGGGGATCGCCCACGGTCGGGCCAGCGTCCCCTCGTCGCGCAGGTACGGCATGAACGTTCCGTCCTGGTTCGGCTCGGACGCGAACTCGACGGAGATGTCCGGAAGCGTCGAGACGTCGGGGAGCAGCCAGGGCTCGGAGCCGTTCGCGAGGTACGCGTCCGAGAGCAGGAAGACGGGCGTTCGGTACTTGAGCGCGATCCGCGCGGCCTCGATCGCGGTGTCGAAACAATTCCCGGGCGTCGAGGCGGCGACGACTGGAATCGGCGACTCGGCGTTCCGGCCGTAGAGCGCCAGCAGCAGGTCGGCTTGCTCGGGCTTCGTGGGCATGCCCGTGGAGGGCCCGGCCCGCTGGATGTCGAGGATGATCAGCGGCAGCTCGAGTGTGACGGCGAGGCCGATCGTCTCGCCCTTCAGCACGACGCCGGGACCGCTTGAAGTCGACACACCCAGCGCTCCGCCGAAGGACGCGCCCAGAGCGGCCCCCACGGCGGCGATCTCGTCCTCGGCCTGGAAGGTGCGGACGCCGAAGTTCTTGTGCCTCGCGAGGTCCTCGAGGATCGCCGAGGCCGGCGTGATCGGGTACGCGCCGAGGAAGAGCGGCAGGCCGCTCTGCACCGAGGCGGCGACGAGCCCGAGCGCGAGCGCCTGGTTGCCGGTGACGTTGCGGTAGACGCCGGGCTGCATCTTCGCCGGCTTGACCTCGTACGAGACGGCGAAGGTCTCGGTCGTCTCCCCGAAGGCGTAGCCGGCCTGGAAGGCGCGCTTGTTCGCCTCGGCGATCGCCGGCATCGACCCGAACTTGCGGTCGATGAAGGTGAGCGTCCCCTCGGTGGGCCGGTTGTAGAGCCACGACATGAGCCCGAGCGCGAACATGTTTTTGGCGCGCTCGGCCTCGCGCTTCGTCACGTCGACGTCCTTCAACGCCTCGAGCGTCATCGACGTCAGCTGCACCGAGTGCACCTGGAACTCGTCGAGCGAGCCGTCCTCGAGCGGGTTCGCCCCGTACCCCGCCTTCTCGAGGTTGCGGTCGGTGAAGGCGTCCGAGTTGACGATCAGCGTGCCGCCCTTCGGCAGGTCGCGTACGTTCGTCTTGAGCGCCGCCGGGTTCATCGCGACGAGCACGTTCGGCGCGTCGCCGGGCGTGAGGATGTCGTGGTCGGCGAAGTGGACCTGGAAGCCCGAGACTCCGGGGAGCGATCCCGCCGGGGCGCGGATCTCGGCCGGGAAGTCCGGGAGCGTAGACAGGTCGTTTCCGAACACGGCCGTCTCGCTCGTGAAACGCCCGCCGGTGAGCTGCATCCCGTCGCCGGAGTCACCGGCGAACCTGATTATGACCCGATCGAGCTCTTGGACCGGCTTGGCCATGTCTTTCAAGAGGTATAGCGCACGCGACCCCGGTCCCGTGCAGGGTTTCGCGTCCCGCCGGGGTCTGTTTCGTTTGGGGGGCGCTCCCTCCGCGGTTGTCGACTGCTAGGAGCCGCATCTGCGGTCGCGCCCCCCGAAAACCGAATCCGCGCGTCCTCCGAATAGCCCCCGTACAACACCGAACCCCTTCGGGGGGCGAAGGAGGAAGGCGTTGAAGAAGGCATTCGTCACGCTGGCCGTCGTCGCGATCACCGCTGCGCTCGCGGCCGGGATCGGCGTTGCGGCCGTCGGCAAGGAAGCGACCTACAAGCTGTCGGCGAAGCTGTCGGCGGCTCGCGAGGTTCCGAAGCCGAAGGGCGTCCCGGCCGCTGCGACTGGCACGTTCACCGGCACGCTCAAGGGCAAGACGCTGAAGTTCAAGCTCACGTTCTCAGGCCTGAGCGGGAAAGCCGTTGCCGCGCACATCCACAAGGGCAAGGCCGGAACGGCCGGCCCCGTGCTCGTCACTCTGTGCGGCCCCTGCAAGTCGCCCGTCGTCAAGACGCTCACCGTCACCTCGGCCCAGAGGGACGTGATCGAGAAGAGCCTGGCGACGTACGTGAACGTCCACACGCCGAAGAACCTGGGCGGCGAGATCCGCGGACAGGTCAAGTCGACCGGATAGGTCGTGCCTGGAGGGGCGGGCACCTCCCCGCCCGCCCCTCACTCCTCGCGTCTGCGAACCACCGTCAGGCCCCAGGCCTTGCCGGATGCGAAGAGCTCGTCGGGGTCGACCTCGCCGAGCCAGCCGATGAAGTGCCGCTCCGGCTCGTCTCGCGTCGATCCGTAGACCGCGGGCCGCTCCGGCGGCGGCGCTTCCTCGCGCCGGCCGCGCTCGAGCTCGTCGAGCCGCGCCTCGGCCTCCTCGGCCGCCGGCCCTTCCATGTAGCCCCTCGGCATGAAGCTATCTTGCCCTTCGCATGTCGATTCCCGCCGAGACGAAGATGGGCGCTGTCGAGCTCACGGTGTCGGATCTCGAGCGGTCGCTCGACTACTACCGGACCGCGATTGGCCTCCAGGTGCTCGATCAGGCTGGAGGGCGCGCCTCGCTGGGCGTGGACTCGACCGAGCTCGTCGCCCTCGTCGAGCAGCCGGGGGCGCCTCCGTCGGACGGGTACACGGGCCTCTTCCACTTCGCGCTCCTCGTACCAGACCGGGCGGCGCTCGCGCGGTGGCTCGCGCACAGCGCCCGCGACCGAGTGACGCTCACCGGCCTCTCCGACCACGTCGTCAGCGAGGCCATCTACCTGCGGGATCCCGACCGGCACGGGATCGAGATCTACGCCGACCGGCCGCGGGAGACGTGGGATGGCCAGGTGGCGAGCCGGATGACGACGATCCCGCTCGACGTCGACGACCTGCTCGGGGAGCTCGGCGATCCGGCCTCAGAGCGGTTCGACGGCCTGCCGGGCGACACGGTTATGGGGCACGTTCACCTCAAGGTGGCCGGGATCCCCGAG
>VAYE01000040.1 GCA_005883235.1 Actinomycetota bacterium | reverse complement strand
GTGGCTCGATCCGCCCGAGTGGCGCAAGCTGCTCGAGTCCGCAGGCTTCGAGATCCTCGCCTGCTACGGCTGGTTCGACCGTCGCCCGTACTCGGGCGGGGAAGACTCGGTCTGGATCGCCCGCCGAGCCGGCTGACCCTTTTGGCCACTTGTGCGGCGAGCCGGCGCCGTAGACGATGGGACATCGCCCTCGACCTGCCCGACGATCGCACGCTTATCCTTGAGGTCCTCTTCGATATCCGCAGCGGCGTGCGTCACGTGATCGAACTGCTGGAAGACGACGATGAAGAAGAAAAAGAGGAAGCTGACGGCTGAGGAGCGGGCGCGCTCCGACGAGATCGGCCGGCGGCTCGAGCAACGGATCGCCCAGCTCAAGGCCGAGGCGGCGGAACGAGCGGCTCAGGACCGCCGCGAAGCCTCGTAGAGCGCCACCGTCCCGGCCATCGCGACGTTCAGCGACTCTGCCCCGGGAGCGAGCGGAATCGTCGCGCGGACGTCGCATCCCTTCAGCACGTCGTCCGGCAGACCCTCCCGTTCCGAGCCGAGCACGAACGTCACTCGCTCCTCGAGCGCGACCTCGGCGAGCGTCGTGCCTCCGCGCGCCACAAGGGCCACACGCGGGCCGGGCGCCTCGTCGAAGGCACAGGTCGCCACCCGGAAGATCGCGCCCGCCGACGCACGGAGCGCCTTCGGCGCGGTCGGATCCGCGCAGCCGCTCGAGAGGGCGACGAAGGCGGGCCCGAGCGCGTCCGCCGCCCGGAGCAGAGCGCCGACGTTGCCCGGATCGCCGACCCGCCACAGCGCGAGACCCGTCGCGGCGGCCGCGCCGGCAGGCAGGTCCGCGCGTCGGTAGACGCCGATCACGCGGGGCGCGTGCGCGAGCGTGGAGACCTCGGCGAGCAACGCCGGCTCGACCGTCTCCCCGGCGACGAGCAGCTCGACGGGCTCGATACCGGCGGCCCGCGCCGCCTCGACGAGGTCCTCGCCCTCCGCCGCGAACAGGCCGAGCTTGTCGCGCCACCGACGATCGGCGAGCTTCCGAACGAGGCTGAGCTTCTCGTTGTGCCGGGACGTGATCACCGGCGCGCAGCGCCGGCGATCAGCTGTCGAGCGCCGCCTTCGCCTCAGCTGCGATCGCGCCGAAGGCCGTCGGGTCGCTGACCGCGAGGTCGGCGAGCACCTTCCGGTCGAGCGCGATGTCGGCCTTGCGACACCCGGCGACGAATTGGTTGTAAGAGAGGCCGTTCTCCCGAGCGGCGGCGTTGATCCGGATGATCCAGAGCCTGCGGAACGTCCGCTTGCGGGCCTTGCGGTCGCGGTAGGCGTAGACGAGGGAGTGGTCGACCTGCTCCTTCGCGTACCGGTAGCTCGACTTCTTGAGCCCCCAGTAGCCCTTCGCCTGCTCGAGGACCTTCCGCCGCTTCTTGCGCGCGTGGACGGCACGTTTGACGCGCGGCACGGTCAGCGCCTCCCGAGCAGCCGCTTCACGGACCGCTCGTTGCTCGCCGACACGGCGTGGTCCTTCCGGAAGCTCCGCTTACGCTTCTGGCTCTTCTTCTCCAGGTTGTGGCTCGCCATCGCGTGCCTGCGGAGGAGCTTGCCCGTCCCCGTCAGCTTGAACCGCTTCTTCGCTGCGCTCGATCTCTTCGTCTTTGGCATCGTCTCTCGTCACTCC
This sequence comes from Actinomycetota bacterium, assembly GCA_005883235.1. The sequence continues at coordinate 1,286 of VAYE01000040.1, read as the reverse complement.
CGCGTTCTTCGTTGGGCCGAGCAGCATCACCATGTTGCGTCCGTCGAGGAGGGGCGGCGACTCGACCTGGCCGATCTCCTTGACGTCCTCGGCCAGCCGCATCAGCAGGTTTCGTCCACGTTCCGGATGGGTCGTCTCGCGGCCCCGGAACATGATCGTGACCTTCACCTTCGCGCGCTGGTTGAGGAAGCGCTCGACGTGGCCTTTCTTGGTGTTGTAGTCGTGGATCCCGATCTTGGGCCGGAACTTGATCTCCTTGACGTTGATCGACGTCTGGTGCTTCCGTGCGAGCTTGGCCTTCTGCTCCTGTTCGTACCGGTACTTCCCGTAGTCCATCACCCGGGCGACGGGCGGATCAGCCTGCGCGGCGACCTCGACGAGATCGAGGTTCTTCGAGTACGCATAGTCCAGCGCCTCCTGCGTCTGCTTGATCCCGACCTGGCCTCCGTCTTCGTCGATGAGCCGAACGCGCGGGACCCGGATCGCGTCGTTGATCCGAGCCTGCTGGACCGGGCGGACTGGTTCGACCTGCCGCCTCGGCCTCAAAGGGCTCTCACCAAGCTGCCTTCTCCTCCCTTGTCGGATTCTGGAACCACTGCAAGCAGCAGCCCGTTACCTCGTCGTCCGACTCGGTTCGAACCCCCGACGAGCTCGGTGGCTCCGGAGGTGAGGAACGGGTCCGCTCCTGCTTTGCAGGCCTAGAGAGTAGCAAGCTCCTCGCGGAGCTCCTCCAGGCTCAAGGTCGCCTGCTCGCCGCCGCGCCGGCGGATCGCGAGACGCTCCTCCGATTCCCGGTCGCCCCAGACGACGACGTACGGAATCTTCTCGACTTCGGAATCCCGGATGCGCTTCCCGACGGTCTCGTCGCGCTCGTCGACCTCGGCCCGGTAGCCCTCGAGCCAGTCGCGCACGCGACGCGCCGCCTCCCGGTGACCTTCCCCGACCGGGATCACGCGCACCTGGACGGGCGCGAGCCAGAACGGGAAGGCGCCCGCGTAGTGCTCGACGAGGATGCCGATGAAGCGCTCGAACGACCCGTACAGCGCCCGGTGCACGACGTAGAGCGGGTGCTCCTGGTTGTCGGCCCCGACGTAGGTGAGGCCGAAGCGCGACGGCATCTGCGAGTCGAGCTGGATCGTGCCCATCTGCCACTTGCGGCCGAGCGCGTCCTCCATATGCAGGTCGATCTTCGGCCCGTAGAACGCGCCTTCGCCCTCGGCGATCTCGTACGGAATCTCGTTCAGCTTGAGCGCCTCTTCGAGCGCCGTCTCGGTCCTGTCCCACTG
>VAYE01000039.1 GCA_005883235.1 Actinomycetota bacterium | reverse complement strand
GGGCGAACGGCGCGTCGAAGAACGCCACGCGGCCGTCGCCGCTCAGGTCGTTGTCGAACGCCTGAGCGCCGCCTTCTCCGCCGTCGCTCGTGACGCTCGCTCGTCGAGTCGTGGCGCTCGCGCGGTCCCGGACGTAGAGGTCGAGGAGGTTGTTCGTGTCGCTCGGGACGACCCCCTCGAAGGCGAGGAAGGCGACGTAGCGGCCGTCGTCGCTGATCCGCACCGTCGCCGCCGCCGAGAAGGCCGGAGCCGGATCCCCGGCGTTCGGGAGGTTGACGCGCTCGCGCGTGCCGGCCAGGCGGTCGGCGACGTAGGCGTTGTCGCCGGGGCCGATGTAGGCCACGTACCTCGCGTCCGGTGTGACCTGCGGCTGGCGGCCGGCGTCCACGAGGTCGAGAGAGCCCAGGAGCCGATGTCGCCCGGGACGAGATTCGTGGCGAACGAGGTGAACGCGACGTAGCGGCCGTCGGCGCTGATCGCCACCGGACGGCCGTTCGTGCTCGCGTGCTCGACCCCGCTGTCGCCGTCGCCCTGCCCGCCCGTCGACGAGACGCTGACGCGCTCGGTCGTTCCGGCCTGGACGTCGCGGACGAACACGTCGATGGCGCCGTTCGTGTCGCCCTGGACCAGGTTCGTCGCGCGCGAGCTGAAGGCGACGTACCGGCCGTCCGCGCTGATCGCGATCGTGTCCGCGCTGTACGAGACGCCGCTCCCCGGGTCGAATGCGACGTCGCGCGCGCTCGCACCGTTCGCCATCTCCCCGGACGAGCTCGCGCTCACGAGGACGATCGTGCCGGCTGCCGCCGAGCCGGCGAAGATCATGAGAACGGCGACGGTGGCAGCCGCGATCGCCGCAATGAGGTGAGCCCTGGACACCTGCGATCCCCCTTGCATCGGAACCCTGGACTGGAGGACTCTCGCGCAGCGTGTCAACGAAAGTCAATGGGCTCTTCGGCCCATCTTCGGAGTCAGTCGGGTCCTACTCCGGCGTCACGTAGGCGGCCGTCAGCCCGCCGTCGACGACGAACGTGGAGCCGTTCACGTACGACGACTCGTCGCTTGCGAGGAAGAGCGCCGCGTTGGCGATCTCCCGCGCGGTGGCGAGGCGTCCCATCGGCAGGTGGACGCGTCGCCGCTCGAAGGCGGCCGGGTCGTCGGCGAAGAGCCGGAGCAGCATCGGCGTCTCGACAGGACCGGGGCAGAGGGCGTTGACGCGCACGCCGCGGCGGGCGAACTCGACCGAGAGCTCGCGGGAGAGGGCGAGGACGGCGCCCTTCGACGCGGTGTACGAGATCTGCGACGTCGCCGCCCCGACGAGCGCGACGAACGACGCGACGTTGATCACCGAGCCGCCCCCGCGCTCGAGCAGGTGCGGGATGCCGTACTTGCAGCAGAGGTAGACACCCTTCGCGTTCACGTCCTGGACACGCGACCAGGCGTCGGGCTCGGTGTCGAGAATCGACGCGTCGTCCGCGGGCATGATCCCGGCGTTGTTGTAGAGGACGTCGATGCCGCCGTAGCGCTCCGCCGCTTCGCGGTAGAGGCTCTGCACGCTCTCCGGGCTCGCGACGTCGACCTCGTGGAAGAACGCCTGGCGGCACTCGGCGGCCGTCGCCTCCCCCTGGTCGCGCGCAACGTCGCCGATGCAGACCCGGGCGCCCTCCCCGGAGAAGAGGAGCGCCGCCTCGCGCCCGATCCCGCCGGCCGCGCCGGTGATCACACAGACCTTCCCGTCGAGTCGACCGCTCACGTCGCCACGAACACGTTCTTGACCTCGGAGTAGCCCTCGAGGGCGTGCATGCCGAGCTCGCGGCCGAAGCCCGACTGCTTGAAGCCGCCAAAGGGGGTCTGGACTCGGACCGACGTGTTCGCGTTGATCGACAGCACGCCGGCCTCGATCCCGCGGGCTACGCGGAGCGCGCGGGCGCCGTTCTCCGTCCAGATCGAGCCGGAGAGGCCGTAGGGCGTGTCGTTCGCGAGCCGGACCGCCTCCTCCTCGTCGAAGAAGGGAATCACCGTGGCGACCGGCCCGAAGACCTCCTCCTGCGCGACCCGGTCCTCGTTCGTCGCCTCGACGAGCGTGCACGGGAACCAGAAGCCGGGCCCGCTCGGCGTCTCGCCGCGGAAGGCGACGTCGCCGTCGACGAAGGACGCGACGCGATCGCGGTGGTCGGCGGAGATCAGCGGTCCCATCTCGGTGTCCGGGCTTTCGGGGTCGCCGAGGCGGACGGCCCGCGTCGCGTCGGTGAGGAGCTCGAGGAATTGGCCGACTTGCCGCCGAGCTCGAGGGTGACGCGCTTGATCGTCCCCGCGGCGCCCTCCATCACCGACCGGCCGACCTCGGTCGAGCCCGTGAAGCCGATCTTCGCTACGTCGGGGTGCTCGACGAGCCGGCGGCCGACGACACTGCCGGGGCCCGCGACGACGTTCAGCACGCCCTCGGGGAGGCCGGCCTCGAGCGGGAGCTCGGCGAGGCGGAGCGCGGTCAGCGGGGTCAGCTCGGCGGGCTTGAGGACGACCGTGTTGCCGCATGCGAGCGCGGGGCCGAGCTTCCACGAGGAGATCGCGATGGGGAAGTTCCAGGGCACGATCAGGCCGACGACGCCGAGCGGCTCCCGGAACGTCATGTCGACGCCTCCTGCGACGGGGATCGTCTCGCCGTAGTGCTTGTCGACGGCGCCCGCGTAGAAGTGGAAGACGTCGGCGACCATGCCGACCTCGCCGCGGGAGTCGGAGATCGGCTTGCCGACGTTCCGTGTCTCGAGCAGCGCGAGCTCATCGGCGTGCGTCTCGACGAGCGCTGCGAGCCGGCGGAGCAGCCGAGCCCGGTCGGCCGGCGCGACCGCGCGCCAGGCGGGGAAGGCGGCTCGTGCGCGCGCGACAGCCGCGTCGGTCTCGGCGACGCCGGCCGGCTCGAGCTCGGCGATGGTCTCCTCGGTCGCGGGGTTCACGACGCGTAGCGCCACGCTGGGGATTCAACACCACCGCTCCCGCTCCCGATCAGGGCGCGCGTTCGGCGTGGTGCGTTTCGACACCTTGGTCTGACTCCGGGACATGCCCGGCGGAGACGAAGACGGCATAGGCGCGCCGCGCCTCCGCCGGTCGTGTCCCGAAGAGCCCAAGCACCTCGTCGACGGCAAGGAAGCGCGGCGCGAGCCGAAGGCCGGCGCAAGCCCCGTAGCTGCTCCATGGCCAGTCCCGGGGCCGAGCGCAGATCTTCGCCCGAACCGGGTTCAGGACGACGTAGCGGACTGCCTCGAGGAGATGCGCGTCACGTGAGATCGGCGTCGCGAGGAACCGATTCTGGAAGAGGTGTCCCGTGCGGCCGTAGCGGCCGTTCGTTCGCCTCGAGTAACCGCCGTTCAAGGCCTGCATCCCGCCAGAGATGCCGCCGTGCGGTGCGGAGATCACGAGGTGGTAGTGATTGGTCATGAGACAGTAGGCGAGGGCGATCCACCGGTGCTTCAAGGCGACGGCGCCGAGCCGAGCAAGGAAGGCGCCGCGGTCGAGATCGTCTCGGTAGATCGTTCGGCGGTCGTTCCCGCGCGACGTCAGGTGATAGACCGCGCCCGGGTCGAAGAGCGCTGCTCGCGGGCCATGCCTGACCGTAGCCTCGGGCGGCGCTCCCGCAGGCGCGGTACGCGGAAGCTTCCGCGACGAGCTTCTGGAACAGGGCGTCGTCCTTCGCTTCCTCCGGGTGCCAGAGGACGCCCAACGCGAAGCGCTTCGACGGATCCTCGATCGCCTCGAGCGTGCCGTCCTCCGCCCACGCTGTCTCCCGCAACCCCTCGCCGACGCGCCCGAAGCCCTGGTGATGGTGCGACTTGACCGGCGCGCGATCTCCGACGAGCGCGCCGAGCCGGCTCTCGGGATCGACCCGCACGCCGTGGTCGGAGAACACGCCGGGCACCTCGCGGTGCTTCTCGTCGCCGACGACCTCCGGCAGGTGCTGCACGAGGTCGCCGCCGCGGGCGACGTTCAGGAGCTGCGAGCCGCGGCACACGGCCAGAACCGGCATGTCCCGCGACAGAGCGCCTTCCAGCAGAGAGAGCTCGGCGCGGTCACGTTCTGGACGGACGCCGCTCGTCGTCCCGTGCGCGTCGGCGCCGTACGTCGCCGGGTCGACGTCGTTGCCGCCGGAGAGGACGAGGCCGTCGAGCGCGTCCAGCGTTTCCTCCACGGCGTCCGCGGCCGGGGGAACGAGGAGCGCCCTTCCGCCCGCGTCCTCCACCGAACGAACGTACGCGAGCGGAATCAGCGCCGCCGGCAGCCGCCAGTGCCCCCAGCTCGCCTCCTCGACGTAGGTCGTGACCCCGATCAGCGGCCGGCTAGCCACGCTCGAACATGCGCTCGCGCTCGTAACCCGTCACGACCTGGTCGAACAGACGCTGCTCTGTCCGGGCGTAGTTCAGGTAGTGATCGACGACCTCGTCGCCCAAAGCAGCCCGCGCCACCGACCCCGTCTCCAACGCCTGAACCGCCTCCCGCAGGGTCCCGGGGAACCGCTCGGCGTCCGACACGTAGGCGTTTCCCTCCAAGGGCGGCGGCAGCTCGAGCTCCTGCTCGATCCCGTGCAACCCGGCCACCAGCAGTGCCGCGAACGCCAGGTACGGATTCACGTCGCCGCCGGGAATCCGCGTCTCGGCCCGCAGAGCCGGGCCGCGTCCCACGACCCGGAAGCCGCACGTGCGGTTGTCGTGCCCCCACGGCGAGCCAGCGCGCGAACACCGTCCGGTCGGTCGCGAACACGGACTCCCCGTCGCGCCACAGGCTCGAGTGGATGTGGCACGAGTTGCCGATCCACGTGTGGTCGGGCTTCGCCATGAAGGTGATCGAGCAGCCGTTCAGGTGCGCGATCTCCTTGGCGCCGTTCTTGTAGATCACGTGGTTGTCCGCCATCGTCAGCGCGTCGGCGAAGCGGAAGTTCACCTCCTGCTGACCCGGCCAGGCCTCGCCTTTCGACGTCTCGACGCGGATGCCCGCCGCGTGCATCCCGTTCCGCAGCTGCCGCAGGAACGGCTCGTCGTAGGTCGTGGCGAGGATGTGGTAGTCGAGGATGTACGGGACCGACGGGGTCAGGTCGCGGTAGTGCTTCGCGTGCGCCTCGGCATAGGTCTCCTTCAGGAGGAAGAACTCGAGCTCGGAGCCGAACATCGGCGTCAACCCGAGCGCCTCCGCACGCTCCAGCTGCCGCCGCAGGACCTGTCGCGGCGACGGCGCGACCGGCGAGCCGTCGTGCCACGCGACGTCGCACAAGACGAGCGCCGTCGCCTCGAGCCACGGGATCCGGCGGAGCGTCCGCAGGTCGGGGGCGAGGACGAAGTCTCCGTAGCCCCGCTCCCAGCTCGCAAGCTCGTAGCCGGCTACCGGGTCCATCTCCATCTCGAGCGCAAGCAGGTAGTTGCAGCCCTCGACTCCGTGCTCCGCGACACCGTCCTCCAGGAAGTACTCGGCGTGCAGCCGCTTGCCGAGCAGCCGCCCCTGCATGTCGGTGAACGCGACGACGATCGTGTCGACCGCGCCGCGCTCGACGTCGGCCCGCAGCTCCTCGAGGCTCAGCACCGGGCAATCCTCTCCGAAATGCCCCGCTCTTGACACGCCCTTCGCCGGCGCGAGTAAATGCGCACACCTAGGGGTGGGACAAGGGAGGGTGGATGAGCACCACTGCGGAGCGGCCTGACTACCTCGACGACGACCAGCGGACCCTGCACAAGCTCGGCTACGCCCAGGAGCTCTTCCGCTCGATGGGCGGGTTCTCGAACTTCGCGATCTCGTTCACGATCATCTCGATCCTCGCCGGCTGCCTGACCTCGTACGCGATCGCGTTCAACCAGGGCGGCCCGGTCGCGATCACGTGGGGTTGGCTGATCGTGGGCCTCTTCTGCGTCGTCGTGGCGCTCGCCCTGGGCGAGATCGCCTCGACCTACCCGACTGCCGGCGGCCTCTACTACTGGTCCTCGAAGCTCGGCAATCCGAGCTGGGGCTGGTTCACGGGCTGGTTCAACCTCGTCGGCCAGATCGCGGTCACGGCCTCGATCGGCTACGGCTGTGCCTTCTTCTCGACCGCGCTCCTGAACCTGCTCTGGGGCTACCCGAACTCGTTCGGCTGGATCTTCTTCCTCTACGGGGTGATCATGCTCGGCGCCGGGCTGATCAACATGTTCAAGGTCCCGATCACGGCGGCGCTGAACAGCTTCTCGGCGTGGTGGCACATGGTCGGCGTGCTCGTGATCGTCGGGATCCTGATCGTCGTGCCCGACCATCACCGCTCGATCGGCTACGTCTTCGGCCAGACGCTCAACAACAGCGGCTTCAGCGGCTCGAGCTGGACGCACGGCGTCTTCATCTACGTCTTCCTCACCGGCCTCCTGATGGCGCAGTACACGATCACGGGCTACGACGCCTCCGCGCACATGAGCGAGGAGACGCGTCAGGCCTCGATGGGCGCCGCCTGGGGGATCGTGATGTCGGTCGTCGTCTCGGTCATCTTCGGCTTTCTCCTGCTCGTGGCCGTGACGTTCGTCGTCCCGAACGACAAGGGCGCGGCGGCGGCCGGCCTCTTCGTCGTCCAGTACATCTGGCAGACCTCGATGGGGAGGAAGTGGGCCGAGTTCCTGCTCTTCATCGCGGCGATCGCGCAGTGCTTCTGCACGATCGCGTCGGTGACGTCCGCCTCGCGGATGATGTTCGCGTTCTCCCGCGACCGGGCCGTGCCGGGCCATCAGCTCTGGCGCAGGATCTCGAAGCGCGACCGCGTGCCCCTGTACACGGTCTGGGCGATCTGCGTGCTCTCCTTCCTGCTCGAGGTCCCGACGCTCTTCTGGGGCTACACGGGCTACGTCGTCTCGACGTCGGTGGCCGTGATCGGGCTCTACATCGCGTTCGTCCTGCCGATCATCCTGCGGCTCCGCGCAGGCGAGCGGTTCGAGCGCGGCGCGTGGCACCTGGGCCGGCACTACAAGTGGATCGACACGGTCGCGATCGTCTGGATCTTCTTCATCTCGCTCGTCTTCCTGCTGCCGTTCGCGTACGTCGGGATCCCGTGGAACAAGGGCTTCAACTGGAACTTCCTCAACTACACGCCGATCACGGTCGGCGGGGCGCTTCTCCTCTTCGGCGGCTGGTGGCTACTCTCGGCGAACCGCTGGTTCAAGGGGCCGATCCGGCAGGGCTCCGAGGAGGAGCTCGAGCGCATCGAGGCTCAGTACGGCGGCGCGCCGGCGACCGGAGGAGCCGCGACGACCACGTAACCTCTCGGTCGGGGAACAAATCGTCGCAGCGCCACGTTCGGCCTTTCCATGCTCGGAACTCTCGCCCGCCTGGTCCATCGCCACCGCCTGCTCGTGCTCGGCGCGTGGGTCGTCCTGACCCTCTTCGGCGCGTTCGCCGCCAAGCAGGTCTCGAAGCGCTGGTTCGAGTCGTTCTCGATCCCCGGCTACTCGGCGTACGAGACGAACCAGAAGACGCTCCACCGGTTCGGCACCGGCGAGCAGGCGCCGCTCGTCGCCGTCTTCCACACGAACGGAGACGTCACGAAGCAGCGCGGCATCGCGGCGGCGATCCGCAAGGCTCAGGCGACGAATAAGGGCTCACGGGTCAGCTCCTACTTCTCCACGGGGAGCTCCGCGTACGTCTCGCGCGACCGCCACACGACCTTCGCCGAGATCTATCCGACGGGAACGCCTGGCTTCAACTCCAACTCGCACGAGAAGGAGACGCGCGCCGCGTTGCGGGCGGCCACGCCGGCCGGGGTGACCGTCAACCTCACGGGGCGCGACCCGCTTCAGGCCGCCTCGAGCGGTGGTGGGAACGGCCCGAGCGTCCTGACGGAGGCGATGATCGGCGGCGCCGGCGCACTGATCATCCTGCTCTTCGTCTTCGGCACGGTTCCCGCGATCGCGATCCCGCTCGCGGTCGCGATCTCCTCGATCCTCAACACGTTCACGCTCGTCTGGCTGCTGACCTACCTGACGAACGTCTCGATCATCGTCCAGTTCCTGATCGCGCTGGTCGGCCTCGGCGTCGCGATCGACTACGCGTTGCTGATGATCTTCCGCTTCCGCGAGGAGCTCAGCCACGGCGAGGACGTCGAGACCGCCCTCGTCGAGACCATGCGCCACGCGGGGCGGTCGGTGATCGTCTCGGGCTCGACGGTCGCCGTCGGCCTGCTGAGCATGATCTTCCTGCCGCTGCCGTTCATCCGCTCGATCGGGATCGGCGGCATGCTCATCCCGGCCGTGTCGGTGGTGGCCGCGATCACGCTCCTGCCGGCGCTCCTCTCGCTGCTCGGGCATCGGATCAACCGCCTGCGCGTCATGCCGAAGCGGATCGTCGAGGCGCCGGATCCCGAGCACGGCTTCTGGGGGCGCTGGGCGAATCTCGTGATCCGGCGTCCGATTCCGGTCGCCGCGGTCGGCGCCGCGATCGTCGGCGTCCTCATCTTCTACGGCCTACAGATGAACCCCAGCGAGGCGCAGGCGAAGGACTTCCCCGGCAAGGGTGACGCGATTGCCGGCCGGCAGGCGCTCGCGGCCGCCGGCATCTCTCCGGGCGTCATGAAGCCGTT
>VAYE01000038.1 GCA_005883235.1 Actinomycetota bacterium | reverse complement strand
TGGGTCTCCAGCCACTGGTGCACATCAAGCCATGAGACGCCAGGGGGCGAGCGTAAGTACAGCTACTATCAGTGGGCCTTCGCGACAAGAACCGAAGTCGCCGTTGCTATTGCGTTCGGCATCCGCGAGGTCGTCAGGCCCCTCCATACGTCCTGGGGCATGATCTGGGACGAGCTAATGGAGACCTCTTGGTTAACCGCCAGAGGAACATGGTACGCCGCCCCGCGGGAAGTGTCGCGCGAGCACGACGCATATTCGCTGCTCGGGGTGAGCGCGGCGGCGGGCGACGAAGAAATCGCTCGCGCATATCGCCGCCTTGCGAAGTATCTTCATCCTGATTCGTCCAGCTTCGGAGCCGGGCCTGGCACGCCTCTGCGAGATTTCACTGCACTTTCGGCTGCATACGAGGCAATCAAATCGAGGGAGGCTCGATCGACGTATGTGCCGACGAGGACGTTCCGTTCCTCGCTCCTCCCGACCATTGGCGATGTCGGCTGGTGGGTTGCCCCCGAGAACGCGTTGCGCGAACCAATCGACTCGCCAGGTCAACTAGCGGTTCGCGGTTAGACCCGAGACGATATGGCCGGGGGCGAGAGGCCGAGCTTATGTGGCGCGCGAGGAGTGGGCATCCAGCTGAGCCCGAAGAGGAGCCCGAAGGACGGGGCTATCGCGAGCGGGATTGCGACAAGGCAGGCAGCATGACGCCAAGGCTACGCCGCTCCGGCAGCGGCGTCAGTGCGGCTAGCCACACCCTTTGGGTTCGGCAGCCAGGTCGTTACGATGGGTCGCCGATGACTCGGCGTTCGCCCTACCTCGAGGAGATCCTCCGGCTCGACCCGGTCGACGACCACACGCGGATCACGCAGCTCGTCGTCTGCTACGAGTTCCCGTTCGACACCACGCGGTCGCTCGAGATGGCGTTCTTCCGCACGTATGCCGTCCCGGCGATCGGCGAGCGCCTCGACTCGACCCAGGAGTTCGCGCGGCGCGCGCAGCGGCGCTACGACGACACGGATCTGATCGTGTCCACGCTCGTCGAGGACGGCTACGACAGCGAGACCGGCCGGCGGGCGCTTCGGCGCATGAACCAGATTCACGGCCGATTCCCGATCGCGAACGACGACTTCCTGTACGTCCTGTCGAACTTCGTCTTCGAGCCGGTGCGCTGGACCGACCGCTTCGGCTGGCGGCGCATGGTCGAGAACGAGCGGCTCGGGATCTTCCACTGCTGGCGCGAGATCGGCCGCCGGATGGGGATCACGGACATCCCGGAGCGCTACGAGGACTTCGAGCGCTTCAACGTCGAGTACGAGCGCGAGCGGTTCCGCTACAGCGACGGCGGCCATCGCGTTGCCGTCGCGACTCGGGACATGTTCCTGCGCTGGTTTCCCGGGCTGCCGCGCGCGCTCGGCGAGCGCGGGATCTACGCCGTCCTCGACGATGCGCTCCTCGACGCGCTCGGCTTTCCGCGCCCGACCGCCTTGGAGCGACGCGCCGTCGAGGCGGCACTGCGCCTCCGCGGGCGCGCGCTGCGTCTCTTCCCGCCGCGGCGCAGCCCGCGTCTACGGACGGCCGGGCGGCGCCGCAGCTACCCGCGCGGCTGGCGGATCGACGAGCTCGGGCCGGCCTAGAGTCGCCAGAACGGCCCGGTGAGACCGAGCCGGTTCAGGATCGCCTGGTTCTGCTCGCGCGTGTGCGGCCGCCAGTCGGGCGCGAGGCGGTCGCTCCACCACGCGTGCGCGAGGTCGCACAGCGTCGTCACCGGGACCGTCGCCCCGGGCGGGCGGCCGGCGAGCCAGAGCTCGACGTGCTCCTCCGACCGGAAGAGGTTCATCGTGCTTCAGGTGAAGACGATGTCGTCCCACCAATGGGCGGCGGGCACGAGGCAGTGGAAGAGGAGGCTCTCGTCGTCGGGGCGCTCGTCGCGCACCTCGATTCCGATCGGCTCGCCGCAGTCGGGACAGGCCGTCTGGACGCGGCCGTCGACGTGCAGGGCGGCGCAGATCCCGAAGGCGTCCCAGGCGCAGTTCCCGTACCACGAGCGGCCGGCCGCCTCGACGCGATAGGCCGTCGGGACGGCGGAGAAGGGATTCGCCATGCGGATCTCGCTCGTCCGCGGCTCGAGCACGAGCGCGTGAGCGTCGTGGAGCCGGCGCCAGCCTTCCGCGACCTCCGCGTGCGTGAGCCCGGCCGCCTCTGCGACGTCGTCGGCGCTCGGAGCCCGCCCGAGCTCGACGAAGAGCCGGTAGGTGAGATTGCGGAGGTCGAGGTCGCGGTCGTCCATCACGGGAGCCCGAGCGACACCTTGCCCTCGCTGCGCCTGATCTCGTCGACCCGCACGTCGATCGCGTCGCCGAGGCGGTAGCGGCGGCCGGCGCGCCGGCCTACGAGCGCGGTCGCGAGCTGATTCGGCTCGAAGTAGTCACCGGCGAGCCGTCGCGCGGGCAGGAAGCCTTCGAAGACCTCGCCGAAGCGGACGAACAGGCCCGAGCCGATGATCCCGATGATCTCGCCCTCCCACGGCGCCTCCCAGCCGCGTTCGAAGAGCTCGGCCTCGAGGAGCCAGGCCAGGCAGAGCTCGTCCGCGAGGTACTCGGCCTCGGCAGCCTCGCGCTCACGCGCGGAGGTGTGCTCCGCGAGGGCGCCGAGATCCTCGGGCGGCGGGTCGTCGACGGCGCCGAGCTCGCGCAGCAGCGCGCGGTGGCAGACGAGGTCCGGATAGCGGCGGATCGGCGACGTGAAGTGGCAGTACGCCGCGCTCGCGAGGCCCGAGTGGCCGAGGTTGCGCGGGTCGTAGCGCGCCTGCTTCAGCGACCGCAGGACAAGCGCGGGAAACGCCTCTCTCCCCCGCCCCGACCGCGAGACGTAGCCGGTGACGGTCTCGCTGACCTCGGCCGCGAGCCGCGCGGCCTCCGCCGGGGAGAGCCGCTCGTCCTCGGGCGCGGGCGGCGTGGGCACCTCCAGGTCGACGAGGCGGGCCAGGAGGAGTGCAATCGCCTGTGGGTCGGGCCTCTCGTGGACGCGGTAGAGCGTCTCGCGCCGCCGGCCTGCGAGGAGGCCCGCCACGGCCTCGTTCGCGCGGATCATCAGCTCCTCGACGAGCGCGTGGGCGCGCGGCTCTTCCTGCCGCCACGCGCGCTCGACCCCGCCGCGGCCGTCGAAGGCGAACTCGATCTCGGGCGACTCGATCCGAAGGGCACCGCGCGCGAAGCGCTCCCGCCG
>VAYE01000037.1 GCA_005883235.1 Actinomycetota bacterium | reverse complement strand
TCGTCGCCGCCTGCGCGCAGCGCCTCGACCTTGTTCTCGGTCGCGTCCTTCGCGGTGAGGAACAGCACCGCGGTCTTGAATCCCTGCGCCCGCAGACGGCGACCGACCTCGATCCCCTCGATGTCCGGCAGCATCCAGTCGAGGACGACCAGGTCGGGCTCGAAGCGCGCGACTGAGGTGAGCGCAGCGCGGCCGGTGAACGCTTCCTCGACCTCGTAGCCCTCGTACCGGAGCGCCGTCGCGACCGCGTCGACGATCGAGGGCTCGTCGTCGACGACGAGGATCTTGTGCTCGGTGGGCTGCTCGCTCACGTCCCCATCGTGGCACGGGTTCCTGTGAATGCCGCTCGGCGCGGCATTGCTCCCGCTGCCGCTGGAGCTCGTGGTCGTCGTGCTCGAGCTCTGGGCAGCGCTGCCCGAGCCCGCGCCGAACGACGTCGCCCCGACGATCCCGCCGACGACGAGCGCGGCGGCGACCGCAACGAGGACGACGCCTCTTCGCATCGTGTTCATTCGCTTCACCTCCTTCCGTCGACCCGAGCTAACCGGCGCGCCCTGAGAGGGGGCTGTGACGGGCGTGAGAAGCGCTTAAGACCGCGTTCTCAGGATCGTCACAGCCGGCTCACAGCCCATTCCGACGAGCGCCTGGTTGCCTCGACTGGGACAGCAACGAAAGGAGCGAAAGATGTCCAGCGACCGAATCCTCGTGATCGCGAACGAGACCGTGGAGAGCGACGTTCTCCGCGACGTCCTCCCTCGCTCGGCGAAGGTCACGATCGTCGCGCCGGCGCTGAACTCCCGGCTGCGCCACTGGGTGTCCGACGAGGACGAGGCGCGAGACGCGGCGGAGCAGAGGCTGGCCCGGTGCCTCGACCGCCTGCGTCGCGACGGCATCGAGGCCGACGGCTCGATCGGCGACGCCGACCCGCTGCAGGCGATCGTCGACGCCCTTCACCACTCGAGCGCCGAGACGATCGTCATCGCGACCCACCCGCGAGGGCGGTCGAACTGGCTCGCCCGCGACCTCGTCGACCGGGCCCGCCGCCGCTTCGGAGTCCCGATCGTCCACGTCGTCGTCGACGCCGCGAGAGGGGACGAGTATGTCCTCGCCGCGTAGATTGCCGCTGGTGGAGGAACGCATCACCCGGCGCGGGTCGCTCGCCAAGCTCGGAGGCGTCCTCGCCGCGCTCGCCGCGGGAGGCTGGAAGGTCCATACCTCGGAGGGCGCAGGCCCGGCCGCCGTGGCCTCGGGCGCGGTCAGGTGCGTGCTCACGCCCGAGCAGACGGAAGGGCCGTACTACATCGCCGGCGAGAAGGTGCGCCGCACCATCACCGAGGGCCGCCCCGGCACGCCGCTCACGCTGCACCTCCAGGTCGTGAACGCCTCGACCTGCAAGCCGATCAAGGGCGCCGCGGTCGACATCTGGCACGCCGACGCCGTTGGCGTCTACTCGGGGTTCGGGCAGGGCGCGGGCAACCGCACGTTCATGCGCGGGATCCAGAGGACGGATGCGAAGGGAGTCGCCACCTTCCGCACCGTCTATCCCGGGTGGTACATGGGTCGGACGGTCCACGTCCACGTGAAGGTGCACCTCGGCGGCCGGGTCGTCCACACCGGCCAGCTCTACTTCCCGGACACGCTGACCGACGCGGTCTACAAGAAGGCGCCCTACTCGAGCCGGCCCGGGCGAGACACGCGGAACGCAAACGACTCGGTCTTCCGAAACGGCGGCAAGAGCTCGATGCTGAACGTCCGCAAGAGCGGCGCGGGCTACCTCGCCGCGATCACGATGGGCGTCCACCGGTCCTAGACAGGGCAGACCTGAAACGAGGCGGGCGATGGCAACGACCGGCGAGGTGGCGGCCGGCATCATCGGCGGAATCACGGGAGGCGCACTCTCGGGGCGTAGTACGAGCCGACGCTCGACGTGCGGTAGAGAGCGAGATGGCCGTGGGGCTACGGCCATCTCGCTCTTCCCGAGGATCAGGCGGTCGCCGTCGCCGGCGTACCCGCCGGTGCGTAGATCGGCTCGTAGCCGAGCAGGCGGCCTAGAGGCTCGCCGAGCGCCAGCCCCAGCCGTTGCAGGGACGCCGGCGGGAACGGAAGACGCACGTCGTCGAAGTGGGCCTTCGCGATCACCGCAAGCCGCAGCGGATTCGGCATCCCCTTGCGGTTCGTCTTGCCGTCGACGGCCAGCGCGAACATCGTCTCGAGCAGCTGCTCGAACTGGAGCGCGGGCCGGACGACGGTGACGAAGTGCAGCTCGTCGTCGCCCGCGTTCCAGAACCTATGCGGCGTCCCCGGCTCGACGAGCACGGTCTCGTCGGGGCCGGCCTCGAGCTTCTTCCCGTCGAGCTTCATGCCGATTCGCCCGGAGACGACCTCGAACTGCTCGCTCTGGAACGGGTGGACGTGCGCGGCCGCGACGACGCCGCCCGGCCGGACGAACACCTCGATCTCGACCGCCTCGCCGCCCGTCTCGCGCGAGGTCTTGTTGAAGACGATGCGCTCTCCGGTGACGGGGTTCTCGATCGTGTCGCCTGCGTGAATCATCTCTTCCTCCTCCGGTTGCTTACAAGGAGGACGCTAGGCCGGTGAGGGCGCGAAATCGTCGGCCGCACGGACGGTTTGCGCTCCGCTCCTCGGCCGATCTCGAGCGAAGGGGTTCTCCTCCTTCCGGAGGAGGCCGGCTCAGCCTTCGCCCGGCTGGACGAGCCCGGATTCGTACGCGAAGACCACCGCCTGCACGCGGTCACGCAGCTGCAGCTTCATCAGCACGTGGGCGACGTGCGTCTTCACGGTCGTCTCGCTGACGACGAGCTCCTTGGCGATCTCCGCGTTCGCGAGCCCGCGCGCGATCAGCTTCAGGACCTCGACCTCCCGCGCCGTCAGATCGTCGAGCGCCGCGGGCGGCTTCCGCACCGAGTCCGGCGGCCGGCGGACGAACTCCTCGATCACCCGCCGCGTCACGGAGGGCGCCAGCAGCGCGTCGCCGGAGCCGACGGCGCGGATGCCCGCGACGAGCTGCTCCGGCGGCACGTCCTTGAGCAGGAAGCCGCTCGCGCCGGCGCGAAGCGCCTCGTAGACGTACTCGTCCATGTCGAAGGTGGTCAGCATCACGACCTTCGCCGAGACGGCATCCTGGGCGAGCAGCCTCCGCGTGGCCTCGATGCCGTCCACCTCCGGCATGCGGACGTCCATCAGGACGACGTCCGGGTTCAGCCGCTCCGTCTCGGCGACAGCCTCGCGCCCGTCGGCCGCCTCGCCCACGACCTCGATGTCCTCCTCCGCCTCGAGGATCATGCGGAAGCCGGCGCGGACGAGCGCCTGGTCGTCGACGATCAGGATTCGGAGGCGTGCGCTCTGACCCTCGGGCGGCTCCGGAACGTGCGCCTTCGCCGGTGAGCCGAGCGGCGGAAAGTCCCGCTCGAGCTCGGCCGTCTCCACCTGGTAGATCGGCACGGGGCGGTCGAAGTCCTTGAGGCTCTGGGGCCCGAGGTCGCGAAAGGACATCCCGGGAAAGTCGTGCTCGGCCTCCTCGAGGAGGGCGTGTGTCGTCGGGGAGACGAGGATCTGGCCGCCGTGGCCGACGGCGCAGATGCGAGCGGCGCGATTGACGGCCAGACCGAGGTACCGGCCGGCGGCGATCGCCGCTTCGCCGGTGTGGATGCCCATGCGGACGCGGAGCTCGACGCCTTCGGGCCAGTCGGCCCCCGCCAGCGCCCGCTGGCCCTGGAGCGCCGCGAGGATCGCGTCCTTCGGATTCCGGAAGACGAAGAACGAGGCGTCTCCCTGCGTTCCGAACTCCTGTCCGCCCGCATTCTCGGCCGCCTCGCGCAGGAGCCGCTCTTGCTGCGAGAGAACGTCCGCGAAGCCGTCCTTCAGACGGCGAAGCAACGCAGTCGAGCCCTCGACGTCGCTGAAGAGGAAGGTGACGGTGCCGGTCGGAAGCTCCACGCCCGGCGGATTCAACCTGACGAGAGCGAGCCCGGTGCGCTTACTTGACGGGGAGCCGCGCGCGCAAGGCGTAACCGCCCTCGAGGCGGGGGCCCGCGTCGAGCTCGCCGCCGTACACGGACACGCGCTCGCGCATCCCGACGAGCCCGTGCCCACCGCCGTCGCCGTCGCCTCCGCCGCTGCCGTCGTCGCTGACGGTGATCTCGACGTGCCCGTCGCCGTAGCTGACGAGCACCTCGGCGTGCTGGGCCTGGGCGTGCTTGACCGCGTTCGTCAGGCCTTCCTGGACGAGGCGGTACGCGGTGAGATCGAGGCCCGCGGGGAGCTGCACGGGCTCGCCCTCGACGCGGAGCTCGACGGGAAGCCCGGCCTCGCGCGCGCTCGCGACGAGCTTGTCGACGTGATCGAGACTCGGCTGCGGCGCGAGCGCCGGCGCCTCCTCGGGCCGCCGGAGAACGCCGACGAGACGGCGCATCTCCGCGAGCGCCTCGCGACCAGTCTGCTCCACGACGAGCAAGGCCTCGCGCTCCCGCTCCTGCTCGGGAAGGAGAAGGCGCCGCGCAGCANNGTCCGGGTCGACAGGAAGTACCCGGCGGACCACACGGCGGCGAACAGGACGAGCGGCCAGATGAAGTTTCCGGCCCCCTTGTTCGGCAGCTCGGACGCGACGAACACGACAACCGCGACCGCGATCCCCAGGCCCGCGAACGCCTTGCGACGCTCCGTGATCGATCCGAACGCGAAAACAGCGCCCAGCGCGCAGAAGAAGGGGAAGCTCAGGCTGTTGTTGCCCTTCGGGTCGATCCAGACGGCGCTGGCAATCG
>VAYE01000036.1 GCA_005883235.1 Actinomycetota bacterium | reverse complement strand
CGACGCCCAGCCACTCGAGGTAGTCGAGCTTGCCGATCACGCCGGGGAGGTCGCCGATCCCGTCGCCGTTTCCGTCGGCGAAGGACCGCGGATAGATCTGATAGAGGACGCCGTCGCGCCACCACGGTGCTCGCTGTGTAACGATCTGCACGGAACGGGAGAGTAAGGGGATCGCTTTGGCTCAGATCGCGTACGAGAGCGTCTCGAAGTTCTACGACGACGGCACGCAGGCCGTCGACGAGCTCGATCTGGACATCCAGGACGGGGAGCTGATGGTCGTCGTCGGCCCGTCGGGCTGCGGCAAGACGACCGCCCTGCGCATGCTCGCTGGCCTCGAGGAGATCAGCGGCGGAGAGATCAAGATCGGCGACCGCGTCGTCAACGATCTGACCCCGAAGGAGCGCGACGTGGCCATGGTGTTCCAGAACTACGCGCTCTACCCCCACATGACCGTCGAGCAGAATCTCGCGTTCGGGCTGAAGCTGCGCAAGCTGCCGAAGCACCAGATCTCGGAGCGTGTCCGCAACGCCGCGACCATCCTCGAGATCGACGAGTTCCTCAAGCGCAAGCCGCGTGCGCTCTCGGGCGGTCAGCGCCAGCGCGTGGCCATGGGTCGCGCGATCGTGCGCGAGCCGCAGGCGTTCCTGATGGACGAGCCCCTGTCCAACCTCGACGCGAAGCTCCGCGTCCAGATGCGGGCGGAGATCCACCAGCTTCAGCGGCGCCTCGGCGTGACGACTCTCTACGTGACCCACGACCAGGTCGAGGCGATGACGATGGGGGATCGGGTGGCGGTCATGCGGGACGGGCGCCTGCAGCAGGTCGATACCCCGCAGGCGCTCTACGACAGTCCCGTCAACGAGTTCGTCGCCGGCTTCATCGGCTCACCGTCGATCAACATGGTCGAGGCGCAGCTCGAGCGGAGCAACGGCAGCCTCGCCGTCACGTTCGGCGACCACGGCCTGACGGTGGACGACCAGCTCGCCCGCAACCGCTCGGGCCTGGCGCAGTACGTGGGGCGCATGATCCTGCTCGGCATCCGGCCCGAGGACTTCGAGGACGCGAGCCTCGAGCCCGACACGCCGGCGGAACGGCGCCTCAAGACCACGTGCGACCTCACCGAGCCGCTCGGCGCCGAGGTGCTCGTCCATTTCACCGTTTCCGCGGCCGGAGTGGTGGCCGGCGCCGACAGCGCCATCGCCGGCGACGCAGACGTCCACTTCGGTGGCGAGGGCAGCGAGAACGGCGACGTGAAGACGCGTCTGGTCGCACGAGTCAGCCCGCGTACGCGCATCGCCGAAGGTGCTGCGATCGAGCTCGCCGTCGACACGCGGCGGCTCTACTTCTTCGACCCGGAGACCCGGGCGGCCGTTTAACCCTTCACGGCGCCGGCTGTGAGGCCGGCGAGGATCCGCCGCTGGAGGGCGAGCGTGATGGCGATCAGGGGCGCGGTGACGATCACCGTCGCGGCCATGATCTGCCCCCACGGGACCTGGAAGGTGCTCCCCGACTTCCCGGTGAAGGTCGTGATCGCCACCGTGACGGTGTGCTTGTCGGGGGTCTCCGTGAACGAGAGCGCGTAGAGGAACTCCTGCCAGGCGGTGATGAAGGCGAGCAGGCCCGCCGTGACGAGCCCGGGAGCGATCAGCGGCAGCATGACCTTGTAGAAGACCTGCAGGGGCGTGGCGCCGTCGATGTAGGCCGCCTCCTCGAGATCTTTGGGAAGAGCGCGCATGAAGGTCGTGAGGATCCAGACCGTCAGGGGGAGCGTCAAGACGAGGTAGCTGAAGATCAGGGCCCAGAGGGTGTTGTAGAGGTGCGGCGTGTGGAAGTCGAGGCCCAGGAAGCCGATGTGGAGCCCGTTGATCATGGTGTAGAGGGCGCCGAGGATCGCGATCTGGGGGAAGATCGTCATCGAGAGCATCAGGTAGAGCGCCGCGGAACGCCCGCGAAACCGGAAGCGCCCGAGCGCGTACCCGGCGAGCGCGCCGACCGCGATCGAGATGAGCGTCACCGAGCCGGCGACGATGGTCGAGTTGATGAGCGCGCGCTGGAAGTCGCCGCTCGACAGCACCTCGCGGAAGTTGGTGAGCGTCGGATGGGCCGGGAAGTACTGGACCGGCGTGTTGAACAGGGCGCTGTCCGGGGTGAATGCGGAGCGGATTGCCCAGTAGAACGGAAACGCGACGTAGACGAGGATCAGCGCGACGAGGAGGAGGAACGGCACGCGCCGTGTGAGACGGCGGAGCGGGCTCCTCTTCACCCCCGCACGGGCCGGCGCCCGCGTCGCGGTCTCGGCGACCGTGCTCACTGCTCCTCCACCCGGATGAACGTCACGTAGATGACGACGAACAGCGCGATGATCAGGAAGATCGCCACGCTGATCGCCGAGCCGTAGCCGACGTCGCCGACGGAGACGATCGTGTTCTGGTCGTAGATGGCCATCGTCTGGGTGTCGGGCCGCGAGCCGAAGAACACGTAGAAGACGTCGAAGACGCGCAACGCGTCGAGGGTGCGGAAGATGAGCGCGACCAGGATCGCGGGCCGCAAGAGGGGCACCGTGATCCGCCAGAACTGCTGCCAGGCGCTCGCGCCGTCGACCCGCGCCGCCTCGTACAGCTCACCGGGTATCACCTGCAGCCCGGCGAGCAGCAGGACATCCACTTCCACATCTGCGCTGAGATCACGGTCGGGATCGCCCACGGCACGAGCATGACCGCGCGCATCACACCTCGGCCCTTGAAGCTCGAGTTGACGACGAGGGCGATGATCATCCCGAGCAGGAACTCGAAGAAGACCGTGATCAGGGTGAACTTGACCGTCACCCAGATGGCGTGGCGGAAGTCGGTGTCGTGCCAGAGATCGCGGTAGTTCTTGAAGCCGATCCACTTCGTCGGCTCGAGAGCCAGGAACTGCTGGTTCGTGAAGCTCTGGTAGACCGTCCGCGCCAGCGGATAGATCGCGACGAGCGCGACCACCGCGATCGCCGGGAGGAGCATCGTCCACGCGAGACGCGTCTGCCGGCGCTGCAGCGGCGATCCGCGGCGGCGAAGCCGCGGTCGGCGGACGGTGCTGGCTCGGGTCGCGTTCATCGTCTGAGAAGGGGAATGGGGGCCGTCCGGGCCCCCATTCCCTAGTGAGCGCTGACTAGCCGACCAGGCGCTTCAGCCGGCTCGCAATCGAGGGCAGGACACTGTTCGCGTTCTGCCCGTTCTCGATCTGGTTTATGCCCTGGTAGATGATCTGCGATCCCTGCTGGTAGTGCGTCTTCAGCCAGCGCGACGGGCGAGTGACGCGAGCCACGTTCGCGATCTCCGGCTTCAGGTACGGGTTCGACTTCACCACGGCCCGGTCGCGGGCCACGGCCGGGATCGTCGGGACGTTCGTGTTGTAGATCGCGTCGAACCTCTCGACGGCCGGGCTGGTCAGGTACGCGACGAGGGCGGTCGCAGCGCCGACGTGCTTCGAGAACTTCGACACGCCGAGCTGCCAGCCGCCGACGGTTCCGACGGAGTGACCGCTCGCGCCGTGCGGCAGGACCGTCACGTTGAACTTGCCGTCGACCGGCGTGCCCTTGCTCGCCGAGTAGGCGTACGGCCAGTTGCGCATGAACGCCGCGTTGCCGGAGTCGAACGCGTTCCGGGCGTCCTCCTCCTGGTACGAGGTCACCCCGCGCGGGGTGATGGTGCCGACCCAGCTGCGGACCGTGTTCAGGATCGTCGCAGCCTTCGAGTTGTTGATCGTGACCTTGCCGTTGTCGATGAAGTTGCCCCCACCGACCGAGGCGACCCACTCGAGGGAGTCACAGGTCAGCCCCTCGTAGGCGTTGCCCTGGTACACGAAGCCGTAGAAGTTCGGGTTGCTCCCACGCTCGCCGGCCTGGATCTTCTTGGCGTCCGCGCCGAGCGCCGCCCACGTCTTCGGCGGGCCACTGATGTTGTACTTCTTCAGCAGGTCGGTGCGGTAATAGAGGATCCCGAAGTCGCCGAACCACGGCATGGCGATGAGCTTCCCGCCCACCGTGTCGTTCTGGATGATCCCCGCCGCATGCTTCTTCGCCGCCTTGCCCAGTGCGGGCTTCAGATTGACCAGGTACGGCGCGAACGCCCCCGGCCAGACGACGTCGAGCATCATCACGTCGATCGACGACGAACGCGACGAGAAGTTCCGCGCGAGCTGCGAATAGGCCGCGTCGGACGCCGCCGGATGCGGCACGAGCTTGACGTTGATGCCGGTGTCCTTCTTGAACCGGGCCACGAGCAGCAGGTCACGCTTGTGGCTCGACCCTACGGCGTTGTCGCCGATGAACGTGATCTTCTGACCGCCGTACTTCTTCTTCAGCGCCTTCGCGCCCGCGACCGCCGGCGGTTTGATCGCCGCCGCCGCGGACCGTCCCTGCGGCGCCTTGCCGACGCTCCCCGTCGCGCCGACGCTCAGCGAGGCGACGAGCGCCAATGCGCCCGTCAGCCCCGCCACGACTAGCAGTGCTCGATGCTTCATCCCCGTCCTTTCTTCCCGCGGAATGGCTCGCTCAGCTGCGGGACCCCTCCGAAACCTTGGACCCCTCGAGCGGTGTACGACGGGGACTTTACTGTGAATAACTCGTTACGTCATGCGGCGCATGGCCTGGGGAGGAGCCCCTATTGGGCCCCTCCCCAGCACGTGCTACGAGTTCGAGGCCCGCGGCGTCGGTGGGCTCGCTGCGCCGAAGTCCGCCGAGTTGTCGCCGGTGTCGTGTCCGTTCGGGAGACGAGCCGCGCTCGTTCCCGGCGCTGCGGTGGTCGCGGGGGCCGCTGCGGGCGTGCCTTCGACGAAGGCGTTCGTCGTCCCGCTCCCGTAGCCGACCGAGTCGACGAGCGCTCCGTCCCCGTCGCGGAGGCCCAACCCGCCGCCGCTCGAGGCGAGGCCGAACGAGAACGACTGGTCGGCGGCCGGCGTTCCCGAGTAGCCGGCGCCGCCGAAGAGGTAGTAGCCGCCGGCGGGAATCGTCGTCCCGGCGGGGATCGTCGCCAGGGCGACGTCGCTCGTTCCGGTCGCCGATCGGTAGACGAGGCGGAACCCGCCGAGGTCGGCAGACGCGGTGCCGACGTTCGCGACCTCCACGAACTCGTTGCTCGCCGACCCGGTCGTGCCGGTCATGAATTCGTTGATCTCGAGCTTCGCCGTTCCCCCGCCGCCGCCGCTCGTCACGCACGTCAGGACGACGTGGGCGGACGCGTCGTAGCTCACCGACACCGTGCCGCTCGAGGCGCCCACGGTGCAGGAGATGCCGCTGAGCTGCTGGACGGAGGTCAGGCCCGGACCGGCGTCGCCCTTCGGCCCGGTGTCGCCCTTGGGCCCGGTGGGGCCTCTTGCCCCCGCAGCGCCCGCGGCTCCGTTCGCGCCCGCGGGCCCGGTCGGGCCTCTCGCGCCCGCTGGACCCGTGTCGCCCTTCGCACCTGCCGGGCCGGCTGCGCCGGCGGGGCCGGCGGGGCCGGCCGGGCCGATCGGCCCGCGTGCGCCCGTCGGTCCAGGAGCTCCGGCCGGCCCGGGCGCTCCGGCCGGTCCGGGTGCTCCGGCCGGCCCTTGCACGTTCCAGGAGACCGCGCGCTCGTTGTGCCGGCACGCGCCCGGTCCGCTCACGAGCCGGAGCAGGCCGTTCGCCTGCTTCGCGCACGCGTTGATCACCGAGTGGCTGCCGTCGTCGCGGGACGCGGCCGCCGCGACGAGCGTGCCGCCTCCGATCGCCGCCGCCGCGACCGCCGCTACGAGCAGCCGCCGGCCGCTTCGCTTGAAGCTCGTTCTCACTCCGACTCCTTCCGTCGTTGGCGACGTCAGGGGTAGCGGCGACCCGAGCCGGGCGATAGGGGCCGTACGGCTTTCGTTCCGCTTTCGCTACGGGCGCGTGACGGTGAGCGTGAAGACGCCGGCCCCGCGCACGCGTGTGACGCGGACCCGGTAGCTGCGCTGCCCGCAGATCGTCGTGCCGACGGCCGAGTCGTGGCCCGCCGCGATCGCCCGGTCGGCCACAGTCGTGCCCGAGGCGCGGGCGACGTGGAGGCTGAGGCGTACGCCGGTCGAGGCCCGCAGGTCGAGCTTGAGCGTGCCGTCGAGCGCCGTCGCGACGGTGTAGTTCCTGCTCCGTGCGCCGGCCGGCAGCGCGCCCCGGTACGCCGTCGTGGTCGTCGTCGTCCACGGGCTCGTCACGTCCTGCTCGAGGAGCGACAGCGACGTCGCGGTCGGGTACAGGCTCCGGTCGACGACGTCCCACGGCGTCTCGACGAGTCCGGCCTTGCGCTGGTTGAGGACGCGGTAGCTCTCGGCGAAGGCCTCGCCGGGGTTCAGGACGTAGTTCGGGAGCGTCTCGGCGCCGGGGTGGAGCTCGCCGGAGCGGGTCCGGCGGCACACCTGGACGTAGGAGGCCCAGCGCTTCGTGCCGTAGTCGACGGCGGCCCACGGCGCGTTCGAGCGGTGCGAGGCGACGTGGTGGCCGTACTCGTGGGTCACGACCGCCTCGGCGGAGACGTCGCTCGTCGGAGCGTCGCCGGGCGCGACGAGGAGCGAGTCGCGCGGGCTGTAGCACGCGAGGGCCTCGGCGCCGCAATAGGACTGGACCTCGGCGAGCGGCGCGAGGTAGGCGGTGACCTT
>VAYE01000154.1 GCA_005883235.1 Actinomycetota bacterium | reverse complement strand
AGAAGGAGTCGACCTGGTCGTCGTGCCGGTGGGGGTCGACGGTGAAGGCCGGGTCGAAGGCGATCTCGAACACGGAGAGCTCCGGCAGGTCGCTCTTGATCACGATGACGCGGTTGCCGCGGTCGAACCGGTCGGCTTCGTCCGGCCCCGAGACGATCGCGTCGGCGAGCGGTCGACCGCCGTCGGGCGGCGGCTCGAACTGGTCGAAGCGCGCAGCGTCCTCCTCCCGGCCGTCGCGCCGCGCGCGCAGCATGTCGGCGAACCCCATGCTCGGCGCGTGGACATTGAGGAAGATCGCCGTGTCGCCGCTCACGTTCCGAAACGTGTGCACGAGCTCGGGTGGTGCGGCGGCGAACGTCCCGGCTCTCGCGCGAACGGTCTCGGCGGCACCCGGGCCGAGGCCGACCTCGAGCTCGCCTTCGAGGACGTAGAACGCATCGCTGTGGCGCCGATGGACGTGGGGATCGGGACCCTGCTCGCCGGGCCCGTAGCGGAACCACGTGAGCGTCAGCTCCTCGCGGTCGACGAGGACGCGGAGTGTCCGGCGAGGCTCGTCGAAGAGCACCTCGCCCTCGCCCGGGCGGCAGACGATCGCATCCACGCTTCGACGTTATCGACCGCAGGAGGCGCCCAGCTCGATCCCGGTGCGCAGCAGGCGCACGAACACGTGTTCGTGTAGAACTCACGTGTGAGCTACGTCGAGCTCCACGCGCACTCCGCCTATTCGTTCCTGGACGGGGCGTCGCTGCCGGAGGAGCTCGCCGTCCAGGCGGCCGAGCTCGGCTACGAGGCGCTCGCGCTCACCGACCACGACGGTGTCTACGGGTCGCTCGAGTTCGCGCATGCGGCGAAGGCGTTCGGGGTGCGCCCGATCACGGGCGCGGAGGTGACGCTCGCCGACCGGTCTCACCTCACGCTTCTCGTCGAGACGCCCGCCGGCTACGCAAACCTCTGCCGGCTCCTGACGGCGGCGCATGCAGGGACACGGCCGGTCGGGAGGGAAACCGACCCGCCGCTCGACCCCTCGCTCGACGTCGAGCTCCTGCTCGAGCACCGCGAAGGCCTCGTCTGCCTCTCCGGCTGCGCCCGGCACGGGCTCGCTGTCCGCGACCCGAACGCTGCGGCCCGGCTCGCGCGCGCCTTCGGGCCGGAGCGCTTCTTCGTCGAGCTCCAGCGACCGTACGAGCGCGGCGACGCACGCCGGAACGCGCTGCTGCGTGACCTCGCCGCCGCTCTGGGAGTCCATACCGTGGCGACCGGCGACCCGCACGCCCACGACCCCTCGCGGATCGCGCTCCAGGACGTGCTCGTCGCGATCCGGAACCGGGCCTCCCTCGAGGGCTGCGAGCGCGAGCGGCGCGGCAATCGCGAGAGCGTGCTCCTGCCGCCGGCGGCGATGGCGGAGCGCTTCCCCGGCGACCTTGACGCCGTCGCCCGCACCGCCGAGCTCGCCGGGCGGCTCGAGTTCGACCTGACACAGGAGCTCGGCTACCGCTACCCCGACTTCTCGGACGGGTCCGAGTCGGCCATCCTGCAGCTCCGCCGGGTCTGCGACCGCGCTTTCCACCAGCGGTACGAACCTTGCAACAGACTGTTGCAAAGTCGGGCTCGGGCGCGGCTCGACGAGGAGCTGGCGCTGATCGACGAGCTCGGCCTCGCCGGCTTCTTCCTGCTCCACTGGGAGGTGCTCGAGCTGGCCCGCGAGTGCGCGCTCGAGGTGCGCGGCGGCTCCGTGGCCCGCAACGTCCTCCCGCCCGGCCGCGGCCGCGGCAGCTCGGTCGGCTCGATCGTCTGCTACCTGACGGGGCTCTCGCACGTCGACCCGGTCGAGGCCGAGCTCTCACTCGGGCGCTTCCTGAACCGCGAGCTCGACTCCGTCCCCGACATCGACCTCGATTTCCCCCGCGACATCCGCGAGAAGCTGATCGTCGCCGTCACCGAGCGCTACGGCCGCGAGCACGCGGCGCTCGTCGCCTCCTTCGCGACCTATCGCTCGCGCGGCGCGATCCGCGACGTCGGCAAGGCGCTCGGCCTCCCGTACGCCGACCTCGAGCGGCTCGCGCGGCTCACCGACGGCTGGAACGCGAAGCGCGTGGGGGAGGAGATCGCGGCGCTGCCGGACGCCGAGCGGAAGCTGCGCTCGCCGCGCTGGCGCGCCTTCGCCGACCTCTGCTTCGAGATCGCCGGCCTGCCGCGGCACATCTCGCAGCACCCGGGCGGGATGGTCATCTCGTCGCGTCCGCTCGTCGAGCTCGTGCCCGTCCAGCCGTGCGCCATGGCCGGCCGCCAGATGTGCCAGTGGGACAAGGACTCCTGCGCCGACGCGGGCTTCCTGAAGATCGACCTGCTCGGCCTCGGGATGCTCTCCGCGGTCGAGGACTGCGTCGAGCGCGCTACGCGCTCTGGGATGACGCCGCCGATCGACCTGTCGCGGATCCCGCTCGACGACCAGGACGTCTTCGAGGAGATCCGGCAGGCCGACACCGTCGGTGACTTCCAGATCGAGAGCCGCGCCCAGATGCAGAGCCTGCTCCGGACGCAGCCGGAGAACCTCGACGATCTCACTGTCCAGGTGGCGCTCGTCCGGCCGGGGCCGATCCAGGGCAAGGCCGTGCACCCGTACATCGAGCACCGGCAGCGGCTGCGCGAGGACCCGGGCTTCGTCCCGCCGGTCGACCATCCGCTCCTCGCCGAGCCGCTGCGCTCGACCCTCGGCGTCGTCGTCTTCCAGGATCAGGTGCTCGACGTGGCGATCGCCGTCGCAGGCTTCACGGTCGGCGAGGCCGAGGGCCTGCGGCGGGCGATGAGCCGGAAGCGGAGCCACGCGGCGCTCGAGGCCTACCGTGGCCGCTTCGTCGAGGGAGCGCTCGGGAACGGCGTCGACGAGGAGACCGCCAACCGGATCTACGACAAGCTCGTCGGCTTCTCCGGCTTCGGCTTTCCCAAGTCGCATGCGGCGGCGTTCGGCCTGCTCGCCTACCAGTCGGCGTGGCTGCGTCACCACTATCCGGCGGAGTTCCTCTGCGCGCTTCTGAACGCACAGCCGATGGGCTTCTACCCGCCGGCGAGCCTCGTCCGGGACGCGCAGCGGCGCGGGGTGGAGGTCCTCCCGCCGGAGGTGAACCGAAGCGCGGCGAAGGCGACTCTCGAGGACGTAGCCGTTCGGGTCGGGCTCGAGTACGTCTCGTCCGTGGGGGAGGA
This sequence comes from Actinomycetota bacterium, assembly GCA_005883235.1. The sequence goes on along the minus strand of VAYE01000154.1, from coordinate 308 downwards.
CGACGCCGCGACGCTCGTCGAGGAGCGCGAGCGGGGCGGGCCGTACCGCGACGTTCGTGACCTCGCCCAGCGCGCGCCGATCGACGAGGGCGGCCTGGAGGCGCTCGTCGCCTCGGGCGCATGCGACTGCTTCGGCTCGTCGCGTCGGACGCTCTTGTGGGAGCTCGGGCTCGTGCCGCGCTCCGCGAGCGTTCCCGGAACGCGCGGCGCCGAGCGCCAGCTCGCGCTGCCGCTCGAGCCCACGGTCGAGACGCCTGCACTGCCGCCGCAGACCGACTGGGAGCGCATGCTCGCCGACTACCGGACGA
>VAYE01000153.1 GCA_005883235.1 Actinomycetota bacterium | reverse complement strand
TCGAGTTCCCACGGGCGTGGCACGGAGCGCTCGACATCTACGGCAAGCACGGCCGCCTGGCCTCGGTTCCGCTCTCGTCGGGCTCGCCGCCGCTTCTCGTCGAACCTTGACACACTTCTGATAAGGTCGCGCCGTGGAGGCGCTGAGAGTCGGGCAGGCAGCGGAACGGACTGGCTGGTCGCCGCGCATGCTGCGCTACCTCGAAGCGGCCGCGCTCGTCGTTCCGAGCCGGTCGGCGTCCGGCTATCGGCTCTACGGCCTCCTCGAGCTGAACCAGCTCCGTTCGCTCCGCGACCTGCGGCGGAGCTTCGGGATCGAGCTCTCCGACGTCGCCTTCGCGGCCAGGCTCCGGCGTGAGCCGAACCTGCGGGCCGCGGTCGAGACGTGGCTCGCCGGGACAGAGCTCGCGGCCCTCGAATGGGAGCAGCGGAAGCACGAGCGGCTGCTGGCCGCCTGACAGAAAAGGGGACAATGGCTACCACGAAACGATCCGATCTGAAGGACTTGGCGCTTGCGCCCGAGGGCGTTCGCCGCATCGAGTGGGCCGACTGGCAGATGCCGGTGCTGGCGGCGATCCGGGAGCGGTTCGAACGGGAGCAGCCGCTCGCCGGCTACCGCGTCTCAGCGTGTCTGCACGTCACGACCGAGACCGCGAACCTGATGCGGACGCTCAAGGCGGGCGGCGCCGACATCGTCCTCTGCGCGTCCAACCCGCTCTCGACGCAGGACGACGTCGCCGCGGCGCTCGTCGACGAGTACGACATCTCCGTCTTCGCGATCAAGGGCGAGGACAACGACACGTACTACGCCCACATCGAGGCCGCGGTCGACCACAAGCCGCAGCTGACGATGGACGACGGCGCCGACGTGATCGGGATCCTGCACGCGCACCGGCGCGAGCAGCTCGGCGACATCATCGCCGGCACCGAGGAGACGACGACCGGCGTGATCCGGCTGAAGGCGCTCGAGCGCGACGGCGCGCTCGGCTTCCCCGTGATCGCGGTGAACGAGGCGAAGACGAAGCACCTCTTCGACAACCGCTACGGCACCGGCCAGTCGACGATCGACGGGATCGTGCGCGCCACGAACGTCCTCCTCGCGGGGCGGAAGTTCGTGATCGCCGGCTACGGGTGGGTCGGTCGCGGCGTCGCCATGCGCGCCCGTGGGCTCGGGGCGCACGTGATCGTGACCGAAGTGGATCCTCTTCCGGCCCTCGAGGCGGTCATGGACGGCTACGAGGTGCTGCCGATGGAGAAGGCGGCCGAGATCGGCGACATCTTCTGCACGGCCACGGGCGACAAGTCGGTCGTCACGAGCGACCACATCGAGCGGATGAAGGACGGCGCGATCCTCTGCAACACCGGGCACTTCAACGTCGAGATCGAGATCCCCGCCCTGCGCTCGCTCGCGGTCGAGACCCGGACTGCCCGCGAGCTCGTCGAGGAGTTCAAGCTCGAGGACGGGCGGCGCATCTACCTGATCGCCGACGGCCGGCTCGTGAACCTGTCGGCCGCAGAGGGCCACCCGGCCCAGGTGATGGACATGTCCTTCGCGAACCAGGCCCTGTCCGCGGAATACGCCGTCGCGAACGCAGGCTCGCTGGAGCGGAAGGTGTATCCCGTGCCGCAGGAGATCGACGAGGAGATCGCGCGCCTCAAGCTCGAGACGCTTGGCGTTGCGATCGACCAGCTGACCGAGGAGCAGGCCAAGTACCTCGCGTCCTGGGACGAGGGGACCTGAGCCACTGAAGGCTCTGGTGTTAGCCGCGGGCTACGCGACGCGGCTCTATCCGCTCACGAAGGATCGACCGAAGCCGCTCCTCGAGCTCGGAGGGCGGCCTCTGGTCGACTGGATCCTCGACCGGATCGCGGAGGTCGGCGAGGTCGAGGAGACGCACCTGGTCACGAACGCGAAGTTCGCGCCTGCGTTCGACGCGTGGGCGCCTCCGGGGGTGGTCGTCCACGACGACGGCACGCGGGACGAGGACGACCGCCTCGGCGCGATCGGCGACCTGGCCTTCGTGCTCGAGCGGGCCGGCTGGGAGGGAGACGACCTGCTCGTGATCGCGGGCGACAACCTCTTCGACTTCAGCCTGGCCGACTTCGTCGCGTTCTGGCGCGCGCGGGGAGAGACGAGCGCGCTCGCGTTGCACGACGTCGGCGACCGAGCGCTAGCGCGGCACTACGGCATCGTCGAGCTGGACGAGGACGATCGCGTCGTGTCGTTCGTGGAGAAGCCGGACGATCCGCCTTCGACGCTCGCCGCGACGGCGACGTACCTGTTCGGACGAGAGCACGCGGCGCTCGTGCCGCGCTATCTCGAGGAGGGGAACTCGCCGGACCAGCCGGGTCGGTTCGTGGCCTGGCTCCAGGAGCGCGAGCCCGTCTACGGGTATCGCTTCGACGGCGAGTGGCTCGACATCGGCGACCGCGAGCAGCTCTTCGAGGCGGACAGACGCGCGAAGGTGTGGCGAAGTCGGCGCGAAGCCGGCACGAACGGCCCGCCGCGCGGCGGCTAGCGTCGGCGTGTGCTCGACCTCCTGCTCCCGCAGCGCTGTCTCGGCTGCGGGAGCGGTGGGTCGATCGTCTGCGCGGCCTGCCTCGACGGGCTGCCGCGGCTCGGTCCGCCCCTCTGCGAGCGCTGCGGCGCGCCGACCGCCTGGCCGGTTCGCCGGTGCCGCGAGTGCGCCGGGCGGCGGCTGGCCTTCTCGTCCGCGCGGGCGGCGGTCGCGTACGACGGCGCGGTGCGCGCTCTGGTCGCGGCCTGGAAGGAGCGCGGCCTGCGGCGCCTCGCGGCTCTCGCCGCAGAAGTGGTGGTCGATGTGGTCACGCGGCCGAGCGTTGCCGCGCTCTGCGTCGTCCCGCCGGACCGCGACCGCAGTCTCCGTCGCGGCCACCATCCGGCCGAGCGGCTTGCCCACGAGCTCGGGCGGCGGTGGGAGCTGCCGGTGGAGCCGCTCGTCCGTCGCGCCCGCGCAGCCCCGCGCCAGCGCGGCCTGAAGCTCGTCGACCGGCGCCGCAACGTCGCGGGCGCTTTCGCCCCAGCCGGGAAAGCGCCGGCAATAGTCGCGCTCGTCGACGACGTGTACACGAGCGGCGCGACCGCTGCGGCGGCTGCGTCTGCCCTCCGGAAAGCAGGAGCGACGCGGGTCGAGGTGGTGACCTTCGCACGGGCGATCCGTTAGATTCAGCGCAGGGGACAATCAGCGGCCCTGCGGCTGAAGGAGAGCGGATGCGACTCCAGGTGAAGGGCAAGAACCTCGACGTCAGCGACTCGATTCGCAGCTACGCCGAGGACAAGCTCAGGAGGCTCGAGCGGCAGCTGGCCGATCCGACGCAGGTCGAGCTCGAACTGAGCCTCGAGCGAAACCCGTCCATCGCGGCGAACCACGTGGCGGAGGCGACGATCTGGACGAAGGGCCCGACGCTCCGCGCGCGCGAAGCTTCAGCGGACATGCGCGCCTCGATCGACCAGCTCGTCGACAAGCTCGAGCGACAGGTGACGCGATACCGAGAGAAGCGACGGCCACGGCGTGCCCGCGACAACGGCTCGAATTTCGAGCCCGCACCGGCCGTCTTCGAGGAGAGCGAGCCCATGATCGTCAAGACGAAGCAGTTCCCCGTGAAGCCGATGAGCCCCGAGGAGGCGGTGCTGCAGCTCGAGCTGGTGGGCCACGACTTCTTCGTCTTCCAGAACGCCGAGACGGGCGAGGTCAACGTCGTCTACCGCCGCCGCGACGGCAACTACGGTCTGATCGAGCCGCAGACCTAGCGGTACGAGGTGGGGTTCTGGCGGCGTCGCGAGACGCTCAACGAGAAGCTCCTTCGCGAGGCCGGGCTCGAGCGGCCGCCGCTCGATCCGCAGCCGGCGCAGGAGGGGCCGCGCCTCCCCGGCGGCGGTGGCGGGTTCTTCGACCAGGTCGGCATCACAGGCTTGCACCGTCTGCGCGAGTGGGACGCGTCGGCCGCCGTCGAGGCGCCTGGGCTGGGCGGCGACGAGCTGTCCTTCGTCGTCCTTCCGGACGGCTCGCTCCTCGTGGACGAGGAGGTGGAGGAAGCGCCCCTTGCTCCCCGGGCGGACGTCGAAGGCGACGAGCTCGAGCTCGTCTCGCGAGGGGGTGAGCGCTCCTTGACCGTGGACGGAGCGCGGACGTTCGGGAGCGTTCCCCAGCTCGCGCGGCTCGCCGAGAGCCGCTCCCCGGACTACGTCGTCCACGCGTCGCGCCTCGACGGCAGCCTCTGGGAGGTTCGGGTCGACCGGCTCTAGAAGCGG
>VAYE01000152.1 GCA_005883235.1 Actinomycetota bacterium | reverse complement strand
GCCAGCGTCGCGGTCATCGCGGACACGCACCTGCCGCGAGGCGGTCGGAGGCTCGCGGACGAGTGCGTGCGGATCCTCGAAGGCGCCGAACTGATCGTCCACGCGGGCGACTTCGTGGCCGCGTCGGTCCTCGAGGAGCTCCGGGCTCTGGGTAGGGTCGAAGCGGTCTACGGAAACATGGACGAGCCGTCCCTCCGGGAGTCGCTCCCAAAGGAGCTGGTCGTCGAGGTCGAAGGGATGCGGATCGGGATCGTCCACGTGCCGGGACCGGCGGCGGGGCGGGAAGCGCGGCTCGCCGCTCGGTTTCCCGGCTGCGAAGCTGTCGTCTACGGCCACACGCACGTGCCGCAGGTCGAGCGCTTCGGCGAGGCCTGGATCCTCAATCCCGGGAGCCCGACCGAGCGGCGGCGCGCACCTGTCCATTCGATGCTCGTCCTCGAGGTAGAGGACGGGGAGATTCGTCCCGAGCTCGTGACGCTCTCGTGACTTGACACAGCGAACATGTGTTCTGTAGAGTGGCGAACACGTGTTCGGGAAGCTCTCAGCCGTCATCGTCGCCGCGGCTGCCGCGTGGGCACTCGTCCCGCACGCGTCGAGCGGCGCCGGCCGCGAGCAGGTCTATGTCGTCCGGCCGGCCGACACGCTGTGGGCGATCGCGGCGTCGCACTACGCCGGCGACCCCCGCGCAGCCGTCTGGAAGCTCGAGGAGCGGAACCGGCTGAGCGGCACTGTACTTCGTCCCGGGGAGCGGCTCGTGCTGCCGCCCTAACCGCTGAGCTGCGTGCCCGTTAGCCCGCAGCGCGCGCGAGATCTGCGGCGGCGCCGGGAAGCGAGCGGCGGCGCAGGACGCGGAAGAAGGCGTCGACGACCTCAGGCGAGAACTGAGAGCCGCGGCCACGGCGAAGCTCTTCGGCTGCCTCGTCCCAGCCCAGCGCGTGCTGGTAGGGCCGGTCGGTCGTCATCGCGTCCCAGGCGTCGGCGAGGCCGACGACGTACGCCTCGACGGGCACGGCGTCGCCGGCGAGCCGGTCGGGATAGCCGTTGCCGTCCCATCGCTCGTGGTGGTGCCGGATCAGCGGAACCGCCGGACGGAGACGGCTGAGCTTGCCGACGATCTCCGCGCCACCGGCCGGGTGGCGCTTGATCGCCTCGAACTCGGCGACGTTGAGCGGGCCCGGCTTCGTCAGGATGGCGTCGCGCACCGCGAGCTTGCCGAGGTCGTGGAAGAGGCCCGCATAGCGAAGCGCGTCGAGCCGCTCCGCGGTCAGCCCGAGCTCCTCGCCGAGGGCGAGCGCGATCTCCTGCACGCGCTGCGAGTGGCCGGCCGTGTATGGGTCCTTGGCCTCGACCGTGGCATTCAGGGTCTCGATCGCCTCGAGCGAGCTCTGTTCGAGCCGGTTGTAGGACTCGAGCAGCTCGCGTGAGCGGCGCCGCAGCCGCTCGGTCTGGCTGCGGAGGAAGTTGGACGCGCCGCGCACGAGCAGCGCCAGCGCGACGTAGAGGGCGAGGAAGACGACCGCGAGCGCGGCCCAGAGCAGGTGCCGGCGCGACGAGATCAGATGCTCGAGCGTGTTCGGGTCGGCGTAGATCTCGTAGGCGCCGATCACTTTCCCGTCGGGCCGCGCGGTGATCGGCGCGTAGACCTCGAGCATGTGGCTGAAGCCGAGCCGTTGCTCGACGGCGTTCTCGTCCCGCGAGAGCTGGTCGATCGCGCCCGTCGCGCGGCCTGTGCGGATCGTCCGCGCGAGGTTGCCGTCGACCTCGAAGTGCCGCCCGATCCGGCTGCGGTCGCGGCTCGTCCAGGCGAGCACGCCGTCGGCCCGCCAGACCTTGATCGTGACGAGGTCGGGCTGGCGGTGGACCTGCGAGAGGAGGCGCGAGGACTCGCGCGGCGCAACCTGGACGCGCCCGTTCCGGACGACGCTTGGGCCGACGACGCCGTCGACGTAGGTGAGGAGACTCGCCTTCGAGTCGTCGAGGGCCTGGGCACGGAGCGCGCTGGAAAGCTCGGTGCCGAGCACGAGGCCGGCGACGAGGAGGATGGCGGCGCTCGCGACCAGGAAGACGCGCAGCAACGTGAGGGAGCGCTCGAGCGCTCGTCCGTGCCGAGATTGCGTGGCCGCCCGCAGGTGCAAGGAGAGTCCTCGCGCGACTATCGGCAGCGCCCGAGCGTCTCTTGAGCCCCCCAAACCTAGAATCGCCCGCGTGGACCTCGACCTCGTCTTCCTGGGGACCTCCGGCTCGATGCCGACGGCGAAGCGCTCCCCGACCGCGCTCCTCGTCCGCCGTGGCGGCGAGCGGCTGCTCTTCGACTGCGCCGAGGGGACGCAGCGGCAGCTCCTGCGCTCCACCGTCGGCCTCGTCGAGCTGCCCGAGGTCTTCCTCACGCACTACCACGCCGACCACTACCTCGGCCTCCCCGGGATGCTGAAGACCTTCGCGGTGCGCGGGCGAACGCTCCCGATCACGATCTACGGCCCGCCGGGGTTGCGGGAGCTCTTCGTCTCGTTGCGCCGCATCTTCGGCCGGCTCACGTACCGGTACGAGCTCGTCGAGCTCCGGCCGGGCGACGTCCTCGAGCGCGGCGACTATCACCTGGCCACGTTTCCGGTCGCCCACGGGGTCTCGTCGATCGGATATGCCCTGGTGGAGGCGGCGCGTCCCGGACGGTTCGACGTGGAGGCCGCCGACGCGCTCGGCGTGCCCGAGGGACCGGAGCGGGGCGCGCTCCAGCACGGCGACCCGGTGACTCTGCCGGACGGGCGCACGATCACCCCCGACTCGGTTCTCGGGCCGCCGCGCGCGGGCCGGACGATCGTGATCGCCGGTGACACGGCGCCCGCGCACGAGGTCGTCGACGTGGCCCGCGGGGCGGAGGTCCTCGTGCACGAGGCGACCTTCTGCGAGGAGGAGCGCGACCGCGCGGCAGAGACGTTGCACTCGACCGCGGCCGGAGCCGCAGAGATCGCCCGCGCGGCGGAGGTCGGGCTGCTCGCGCTGACGCACATCTCGAACCGTTACTTCGGCCCCGAGGTGGCGCGCGAGGCGCGCGAGATCTTCCCGGCGACCATCGTCCCCCGCGACTTCGACGTCGTCGAGGTCCCGTTCCCCGAGCGCGGCCCGCCGCAGCTCGTCAAGGGGGGCGCTCTGGCCGGGCGAGAGCCCGACCCGTAGTATCCGGCCGCGATGGCGAGGATGGTCCAGGTGGCGGTGGCGGGCGACGTGACCGAGGCGGAGGAGCTGCAGGAGATCCTGCGCTCGG
>VAYE01000151.1 GCA_005883235.1 Actinomycetota bacterium | reverse complement strand
GATCACGTACTGCTCGGGCTTCGACTTGTCGAGCCCGAACTGGCGCTTCAGCGCGAGCCGCGTCTCCTGCGTCGCGTGCGGGACGCGGGAGAGGTTCGAGACGGCGCTCCCCGGCGCGAGCCGGAAGAGGAGGAAGTTGAGCGTGACGGCGACGAACACCGTCACCACCGCAAACCCCGTCCGCTTGATGACGTAGTCGGCGCCCCGCAAGAGGCTCTACCTCAGCCTACGCGGCGAAGGCGCCGCTCGCGGTGCCGACTTCAGGACGTGCGGGCTTGGCCCGCGCGTCCGTCTGAAACGACCGGTCGACACGTTCCGGCCGATCAGCCGACGCGGTGTACCGAGGTGAAGCTCTCCTTCGAGAGCGAGTTGAACGGCCCCTGCGGCGAGCTCACGAACCCGTCCCAGCCCTTCGAGTGGGCGCTGATCCAGCTCTCGTAGTTGAGGAAGATGTACGGCTTGTCGCGGGCGAGCTTCTCCTGCATCTGGTAGACGATCAGCCGCCGCTCCTTCTGGTTCAGGGTCGTCCCCTGCTTCGCGTACAGGGCGTCGTAGGCCTTGTTGCAGTAGCCGCTGTCGCTCCAGCCGCCGTACTGGCCGCAGGTGACGACGGAGAGCATGAAGTCGGGATCGATGAGCGGGACCCAGTCCCACATGGCGAGGTCGAAGTTCAGGTACTTCGTCGAGGGCGCCGTGATCGCGTCGAAGGCCGCGCTCGAGTCGAGTGCCTTCTGCGTGAGGTCGACGCCGATCGTCTTGAAGTCCGCCTGGATGATCTGGAACGTCCGGTCGACGCCGGTGAGATCGGTCGGCGTGATGACGACGTACGACATCTTGTGCCCGCCCGCGACCCGGATCCCGTCCGGCCCCTTCTTGTAGCCGAGGCTGTCGAGCTGCTTGTTCGCGAGCGCGATGTCGAAGGACTCGGGCTTGACGTTGGGGTCGTGCCACACGCCGGTCGAGGGCGGGATGATCGAGGCGGCAGGCTTGGCCGTGTCGAGCCACGCCACGTGTGCGATCTTCGTCCGGTCGATCGCGTGTGCGAAGGCCTCGCGGAGCGTCGGGTTTAGGAGCTCGCGGTGGGACGTCTTCTTCGGGTTCGAGTTGAAGATGAAGTCGTTCTCGGTCACGCCCGGAACCTGCGTGACGACGACGCCCGCCTTCTTCAGCGTCGCGATCGCGGTCGGCGGCACGGACTCGATCCCGTCGATCTCGTGCGCCTTCATCGCCGAGATCAGCGCGTCGTCGTTGGAGAACATCCGCAGCCCGAAGCCGTCGATGTGCGGCTTGGGCCCGTAGAAGCTCGGGTTCCGCTTGAAGAGCGCGATCTCGTCCTTCTTGAACTTGGTCAGGATGAACGCGCCGCCCGAGACGATCGGGGCGCCGTTCGGGAAGGTCTTCAGGTTCTTGCCCTTGTTGGCCGCGTACTTGGCCCAGACGTGCTTGGGCAGGATCGCGAGCTGCTGGAACTGGCCCAGGACGTTGCCGACCGGGGTGGCGTAGTGGACGACGAGCGTGGTCGCGTTCGGCGCGGCCGCTTTCGTGATGTGGGCGACGAGCCCCGCCGCGTTCGCCGCGGTGCCCTTTTGGAACGCGACGTCCGTGTTGATCGTCCACGCCGCGTCGGAGGCGGTGAGCGGCTTCCCGTCCGACCACTTGGCGCCGGGCCGCGTGTGGAACGTCCACGTCTTCCCGTCCGTCGAGACCTGCCAGCTCGTGGCGAAGTCGGCCGTGAAGTGGAGGCTCCGGTCGTACTGGACGAGGAACGGGTAGATGTACATGAAGGTCGTGTACGCGTCCTGGTTGAACGCGACGAACGGGTTCAGCGAGTCGATCCGCGAGCTCGTCCCGAGCCGCAGGACGCCGCCTTCCTTGACGTTCCCCTTGCTCGCGCTCTTCGACTTGCCCCCGCAGCCGGCGACGGCCAGCGCGAGGACGAGCAGCGCGAGCGCGGAGCGCTTCACGCGAAGGGACTCTCGTCGACGGTCAGCGTCCGCGCGTCGGCGTCGAGGGTGCAGGTGACGCCGAGCGGCAGGGTCGCCAGGTGCTTCCCGTGGCCCAATGGGAGCTTGTATATCACGGGCACGTGCAGGGGTTCTAGCTGCTCCTCGAGGACGTCCTCGATCGATTTCGTCCGCGGCCACTCCGGCCGCTCCTCCCGCCAGTCGCACTTCTCCATGTCGCCCACGACTACGCCGACGACCCCTTGGAGCTTCCCCGCCTGCCGGAGCTGGGTGAGCATCCCGTCGACGTACCACGGCGGCGCGTCGACGTCCTCGAAGAAGAAGATCGATCCCTCGAGGTCGAGCTCCCACGGCGTGCCCATCGTCTGCAGGAGCAGCCAGAGGCAGCCGCCGACGAGCGGCGCCGTGACGCGGCCGCCGCGAATCGAGCGGACGAACGGGTCGTCCGGGTCGCGCGGCACCTCGCCCGTCGCCTCGCCGCGCAGAACCGCGAGCAGGCGCGCGCGTGTGAACTGTGTCGTCTCCTTGTCGCCGGTCCCGGTCAGGCCGACGCCGTAGAAGGTCGGGAGGCCGACGCGGCGGCGGATCGCCGTGTGGAGCGCCGTGATGTCCGAGTAGCCGACGAACGGCTTCGGGTTCCGTGCGATGACGTCGAAGTCGAGGTGCGGTATCGTCTGCGCCGACCCGTAGCCGCCCTGAAGCGCCTGGACGACGTCGACCTCCGGGTCGGAGAACATCGCCTCGAGGTCGCGGGCGCGCTGCTCCGCGGCGCCGGCGACGTAGTCGTCCCGCGCGAGCGCCGCCTCGGAGAGTTTCACGCGGTAGCCCTTCGACTCCCACCACTCGACGCCGCGCAGGACGTCGGAGCGGTTCTCGTACGGGCTCGCGGGCGCCGGGACGCCGATCGTGCCGCCCTCGGGAAGGGGTCTCACGCGAACTCGTACACCTCCGCCTCGGACGCGCAGGGATTGCCGCGGCCGTACTCGATGCGCCGTGCGGCGACGTCGGCGACGCACCAGAACACGGTCTTGACGCCGTCCGGGCCGCCGTGCCTGCAGATCGAGTTCGGCGCGTTCTCGTGGTCGCGCAGGATCTGGAGCGGCGGCGTTCCCTCGTCGAGGAGCTCGTGCGCGCGGCCGTAGCGTGCGCGAGAGCCGGAGTGGTCTCGCTTGCGCGCATAGCGCTGCATCGGCGGCTCCTCGTAGTGGTTCGTGTGCACGAGTGCACAAGCGCCGTCGAGCTCGCGGACCTCGGCCGCCGTGGCGGAGCCTTCCACGTTGACGGCGCCCTCGGGGCTCGCGAGCACCCAGTTGTACGAGGAGGCACGCGCCGGGTGCAGCGCCGCCTCGATCGCTTCTTCGAGCCGTGTCCGCGTGAGGACGTCGCGCACCTGGAGCAGACGCGGAATGCCCACGCGCTCGTCGTTCGGGTCGAGCTCGTTCCCGGTGACGGACAGGCCCGCCTCGTTCCAACCGACGCTGATCCACGGGCCGATTCCGAGCGTGAAGATCGCCGGCTCGCCGTCGACGCGCCACTCGATCGCGACCACGTCCTCCTCGTCGTCGGCGTCGAGGTCGTTGTTGTGCGCGACGAGTAGGCGCCCGAGGTCGACGACGAGGTCCGTGCACCCCTTTCCCCCCTTGCAACAGTCTGTTGCTAACTCTTCGACCGACGCGGCGAAGACGGCGAGCGGGTCGACGTCTGCCGCCGCAGCACCGGAGTCCAGCTCTTCGATGACCCAGGGTAGGTGCTCCGTCGCGACCGCCCGATAGGGCGCCGTGAGCCCCTTGCAACAGTCTGTTGCAAGGTCGATCGAGCGGCGGCGGATCGCGGCTGCCGTCGCCTTGCCGATCGCTTCGCCGGCCTCTTGGTGGGACCCTTGTGCACGGACGAGCGGGATCACGCGACGGGCTCCCGCCGCTGCGGCAGCGGCCGGCCGTGCAGGTCCCGGATGTACCCGGCGATCTCGGCGACGGCGGCCTCGAGCAGCCGCTCCCCCTTTTCCGCAGTGCCGAGCGTGGCGCGGCCCTGGACGCCGGTCTCGGAGAACGACGACCACCACGGCATGAGCTTGAGCGGGCCGTCGCTCCAGTCCATGTACGCGTGCTCGGTCGCGGGGTAGCCGACCGCCTCGGCGCTCGAGAGGTAGAAGCACGCGCCGGCAAGGGTCTCCGGGCGCTCGACCATCACGAGCCGGGCCGCGGTCTCGACGAGGTTCTGGTTCGACCCGTGGCCGTTGACGAAGAGCATGCGCGCGAAGCCGTGTCGCGCCAGCGAGCGTCCGACGTCGAGCAGGTACCGCGTGAAGTGTCCCACTCGATCGTGATCGGGCCGGGGAAGTCCATGTGGTGCGGCGAGTAGCCGTGCGGGATCGCCGGCAGAAGGACCGTCTCGTCGTCGGCCACGGTGGCGGCGCGGCGACAGATCTCGGCGGTGATCCGCAGGTCGGTGTCGATCGGCAGGTGCGGGCCGTGGTCCTCGAGCGTCGCCACCGGGATCAGGGCGACGCGCTCCTCCTCGGCGACGCGCCGCACCTCCGGCCAGGTGAGCCGCTCGTAGAGCAGCGGGCTAGACCACACCGTCGAGATCGACCTCCTCGTACGGCGTCGCGGCCGGGTCGCCCGGCGCGACCCACATCCGGGCGGACTCGAGCTCGCAGACCATCGAGAAGACGATCCCGTACTCGCCGGCATGCGACTCGCAGGCGTGGTCGCGAAGGACTGACATCGCGTCCTCCGGGGTCCGCGGTGGTCGCGCATCGAGCAGGCCCTGCAGGTGCGTGAGACGCGACTCGCTGCTCGTCGAGGGTTCCTCGCCGAGCTCCCGCAGCTCGGGCGCGAGGTAGTGGTTCGTGTGCACTAGTGCACGAGCGCCGTTGAGCACCGCCGCCCGCTTGGCGGTCGTCTCGATCGTGAACACCTCGCCGGGCGCGGCGAAGACATATGCGTAGCCGCCGGCACGGCCTTCGAGCGAGGCGCGGCGGAACGCGTCGTCGCGGCCACTGGCGTCGAGGACGTGACGCGAGACGAGGACGCGCGGAACCCCGACGCGGTCGTCGCGCGCGGTGAGCGAGTCGACCCCGCGCGCCGTCCGGTGGGCGTTCATGCCGACCGCGGGCAGGCAGCACGCGAGTGTCGGCGACGCGACGGCCGGCCCGTTGAGGGGGCGCTCGATCACGACCGCGGCGTTGCCCGAGTCGCCCGCGAGCCATATCTCGTTGTGGCCGAGCAGCGTGAACCCTTCGCCGAGGGCCGTGAAGGTCGAGCAGCGCTCGACGGGGGCGAGCTGCTCGAGCTCCTCGAACGCGTTGACCGCGAAGAGCTCGGCGCGCGAGACCTCCGCGCCGTCTGCGAAGGCGTCGAGCCAGGTCACGAGCTCCGGCAGCGACCGCTCCGCCGCTCGCCTGAACGGCGCCGCGATCCGCTCGGGGTCGGCGAAGGTGCCCCGGTAGAACGCGAGCGAGCGCTCGACGAGATCGCCGAGAAGCTCGCCTGCGCGCCTACCGCGGCTCGACGGGTCGCCCTCGAGCCGGACGACTCGAAGCCCGCTCGCCGTCACGGCCTCTCTTCTACCACGCGTCGGCGCGGAAGAGCGAAGACCCGGCCCGCCGCCGCTGCGGCCATCCGGTCGAGCCGGCGCGCGAGCTCGCGCTTCGACCGACCGAGGTGCCGCTCGACGCTTCGCTCGATCCACGGGCCGTGCGGGCGCGCGCCCGTCTCGCCGCGGAGCGACGCGAGCTCACGCCACAGGTTCGGTCCGACGTCCGGATCGC
>VAYE01000150.1 GCA_005883235.1 Actinomycetota bacterium | reverse complement strand
TCGTGAACGGCTCGGCCGGCGTGATCGTCATGCCCGGCCGCAAGCCGGTCGCGGTCGTTGGCTTCACGGTCGCGGGCGGCCGCATCGTCGAGATCGACGTCGTCGCCGACCCGGCCAAGCTGCAGGGACTCGAGCTCTAGGAGGGTTTGGCCTCGCGCAGTATCCTCGGCGCGGAGAGGAGCGCGTTGGCGGAGCTTCGAATCGAGCTGCTCGGCGGATTCCGCGTCACTCTGGGGAGTCGCGCGGTTCCCGACGAAGCGTGGCGGCGACGGAAGCCGGCCGCGCTCGTCAAGCTCCTCGCGCTCGCGCCCGGACATCGCCTCCAGCGGGAGCAGGTCATGGACGCCTTGTGGCCGGAGCTCGACCCGGGCGCCGCGGCCGCGAATCTCCGCAAGGCGCTTCACCATGCGCGACGCGCGCTGGGTCCGGACGAGGGCGCGCGGCTGATCGCCTCGGTGGGAGAGCTCCTACGGCTTCCGTGCGAAGGGCTCCGGGTCGACGTCGACGCCTTTCGGACGGCCGTCGCAGGCGCACGTCGCACCGGCGACCTGGACGAGTACACGCAGGCGATCGACCTCTACGGCGAAGGGCTCCTGCCCGAGGACCGCTACGAGGACTGGGTCGTCGCCCGCGGCGAGGAGCTCCGCCTCGAGCTCCTTGCGGTCCTCGAAGAGCTGGCGGAGGCGTTGCGGCAGTACGAGCAGCTGCGGGAGGCGTTGGCCGCCGGGCTCGGGACCGAGCCGAGCCCGGAGACGCAGCGCCTCTACGAGGAGGTGCGCGCGAAACAGGCGTCCGAGCCGGAGCTGAGCGCCGAGCTGTGGGAGCGAGTGGGCGACCTCCGGGTCCTGTCGGGTGATGCCGGCGGCGCCGCCAAGGCGTACGGGTCGGCGCTCGAGGCCGCGAGCACCGTGGACGCCGTCGGGCTGCACCGGAAGATCGCCGGAGCGTGGCTGGTGCAGCACGACGCGGATCGAGCCGAGCCGCATCTCGAGGCCGCCGAGGAGCTGACGGCGGATGCGGCCGAGCGGGGACGGCTTGCCTGTCTGCGTGCGAATCAGGCCTGGGAGCGCGGCGAGCTCGAGCGGGCGCAGCGGTTCGCTGAGGACGCGCTCGAGGTGGCGCAGTCGAACGGCGATCCGGACGACGTAGCCGCCGCACACGAGGCGCTCGCCGTCGTCTCGCACCTCCGCGGCGACTGGCGGCGGGGAATGGAGCTCGAGATCGAGCGTCTCGCCGCCGACGGGGACCGCAGCGCGCAGCTCGCGCGCGTGTTCGACATCCACCACTGCATCGGCCAGTACCACCTGTACGGCGACGGGCTGGCGGACGACGTCGAGGACTACGCGCGCCGGACGCTGGCGATCGCCCAGCAAGCCGAGGCCGTGCGCGCGCAGGCGTTCGCCTGGTGCCTGCTCGGCGAGTCGCTGCTCCTCCGCGCGCACTGGGAGGAGGCGGCCGGATGCCTCGAGCGAAGCTGCGAGCTCCACGACTCGCTCGGGACGCCGACCGCAGCTCTGCCGTGGCAGCGGTTGGGCGAGCTCGCCGTCTGCCGGGGTACGCCGGACGACGCGGACGCCTTCCTGCGGCGTGCCTCGGCGATCGCGACGGTTTCGCCGATGGCCAAGCACCTCTGGGGCAGGATCCACGCCACTGCTGCGTTCGCGAGCCTGGAGCGCGGCGATCCCGAGACCGCGGCCGGCTCCGTGCGGGCTGCCGCGGCCGCCGCGGCACGCTACGGCGACTGCCCCAGCTGCAGCGCGCTCCTCAACCCCATGGCCGCCGAGGCCTTCGCGGGGCTCGGGGACCGCGACGGCGCACGCGCACACGCGGAGGCGGCGGCAGGTGTCGCGGGCTTCTTCGACAGCTCCGCCTGGCGGGCGATGGCCCAGTCGGCCGCGGCCAGCGCTGCGGCAGCCGACGGCGAGCCGGTGCGCGCGGCGGAGCATTTCGAAGCCGCCGCCGAGCTGTACGAGCGGGCCGGTCAGCCGTACTGGGCGGAGCGCTCGCGGACCCAGGCGGGGAACGCTCAGGGAACGCGCGCCTCCTAGGCTCGTCCTCCATGCGAAGGGAGGAGCCATGACCATCTACACCACCGGCACGTGGAAGCCGGCCCCAGGCAAAGAGGAGGCGTTCGTCGAGGCCTGGGCGGAGTTTGCGAGCTGGGCGAGCGGCATGGACGGCGTCGGCGCGCTGCGGCTCGCGCAGGACGTGCGTGACACCGAGCGGTTCGTCAGCTTCGGGACGTGGGAGAGCATCGAGGCGGTCCGGGCCTGGAAGGGCGCGGCGGACTTCCGCGAGCGCCTCGCACGCGTCGTCCAGCACGTCACCGAGTTCGAGCCGACCGAACTCGCTCTGGTGGCGAGCGCGGAGTCGGGAACAGCGCGGAAGACCGAGGACGTGGCGCGCGTCTCGTAGACACCGGCGCGCACCGGAAGCAGAATCACGCTGCATCGAAACGACGAGGAGGATGACGATGGCTCTGAAGATCGGCGACACCGCACCGGATTTCGAGGCCGAGACGACCGAAGGCCGGATCGGCTTCCACGACTGGATCGGCGACTCGTGGGCCGTGCTGTTCTCGCACCCGCGGGACTTCACCCCGGTCTGCACGACCGAGCTCGGCTACATGGCCAAGATCAAGCCGGAGTTCGACCGGCGGAACGTGAAGATCATCGGGCTGTCCGTCGATCCGGTCGACAACCACTCGAAGTGGTCGAGCGACATCGAGGAGACACAGGGACACGCCCCGAACTACCCGATGATCGGCGACGCGGACTTCAATGTGTCGAAGCTCTACGGCATGCTCCCCGCCGACACCTCGGGCGATCCGACCACGCGCACCCCGGCCGACAACCAGACGGTGCGCAACGTCTTCGTCGTCGGCCCGGACAAGAAGATCAAGCTCATCTTCGTCTACCCGATGACGACGGGCCGCAACTTCGACGAGGTCCTTCGGGTGATCGACTCGCTGCAGCTGACCGCCACGCACAAGGTTGCGACGCCGGTGAACTGGCAGCGGGGCGAGGACGTGATCATCGCCGGCTCGGTCTCGGACGACGAGGCGAAGGAGACTTATCCCCAAGGCTGGAAGTCACCGCGACCGTACATCCGCATCGTGCCGCACCCCTAGGCCCTGGGCGTTTGCAGGTGCTCGAGGGCGAGGGCGAGCCAGCGGACGGCGTGTGCTTGCCAGAGCGCTCTCGTGTGGCCGCCGGCGTAGACGGTGAAGAGGTGTGAGACACCGGCAGCGCTCAGCTCGCGGTCGAGCCGCGTGTTGTCGGCGACGAAGGTCGGGTCGCTCTTGCCGACGTAGAACCCGAAGAAGGTCGGAGAACGGCGGAACTGCGTCTTGAGCCGCGAGACCAGAACGTGCACGCTCGCGTAGTCGTTGTCCGTCTTCGAGCCGACGTCGAGCGTCTTCGTTCCCGTCGGATCGGTCGGGCGGAAGTAGCCGCTCCACGATTCGATCACCGAGTACTCGCGCGGATGATGGAGGCCGATGATCGCCGCGCCGTAGCCGCCCGCCGAGAGGCCGACGATCGCCCGCCCGCTGCGGTTGGCGATGGTGCGGTAGTGCGCGTCGATGTGCTCCGGAAGCTCGCCCGCCAGCGCGGTCTCCCAGTTCTGCCCGGCACCCCAGTTGTGGTACTCGGGGTCGTTCGAGCCCGTGCCGGCCCCTTGCGGGAGAACCAGGATCGCCTTGCGTCCGGTCGCCCGGAGCGCGCTCTCGACCCAGCCGAGGGCCTGGTACGCGGTCGCGCTCGCCGGGAGTCCGTGCAGGAAGTAGACGACCGGGTAGCGCAGCCGGCTCGTCGCATACCCCTTGGGGAGCTCGACGATGTAGTGGAGACGGCCGGCGAGCGCGCGCGACTGCAACGACCTGGTCGTCGCCTGCGCGGGGGCGCCGCCGGTCGCGCCGAGCATGGCGACGGCGGCAGCGATCCCGATCAGACGCGTGCGCCGGCCCACGAGCTTCATCCTCGCCCTCGGAGTTGAGGATCAACTGAGAGGCGCTTATGAAGACTCTAAGAAATCGGACCGGACCTCTGCGCGTGCGAAGAGCCCCAAACCGGCGTAGCCTTGACCGGGTTGGCGAAGCGGGGAGGGAACGGGATGAGCCGAAGCCGGATCGCGAGCGTGGCAGTCCTCGGCGGGATGGCCCTTGTCTTCGCGGCGACGCCGGCTCTCGGCGCCGGGACGACGTACAGCGTCGGCCCGATCGCGAACATCAGCGCCTCGTGCTCGGGTCAGAACGCGGAGGTCGAACAGGCGGCCGACGCGAAGCTCGGCTACGTCTACGAGACGTGGATGGGCTGCCGAGGGATCGTGTTCGCCCGCTCGACCGACGGCGGCCGGACCTTCGACACGCCGATCTCGGTGCCCGGCTCGGTCGGCTCGAACGTGAACGTCTGGGACCCGGCGGTCACGGTCGCCCCCGACGGCACGGTCTACGCCGCCTTCATGATCGCGAAGGGGAGCCAGTGGTATCCGATCGTCGCCGCCTCGTTCGACCACGGCGTCACGTTTCCGCAGGTCTCGTCCCTTCTCCCGCCCGACCCGAAGAACTGGGGCGACCGCCCCTTCATCGCCGTCGGCCCTGACGGAACGGTCTACGTCACGTGGGACTACGGCCCGGAACGGACGTCGGTCACCACGATCTGCGCGACCAACGGGAGCTGCGCCTTCGCGACCGGTGACCTCAACGTGGTCGTCCAGCGTTCGACAGATCGAGGGAAGACCTTCGGTTCGATGGTTCCCATCAGCCCTGGATTCCCGGCCAGCGGCGGCGACAGCGCGCCGCTCGTCGTCGAGCCCAACGGCCGGGTCGACGTCCTCTACCAGGGCTACC
>VAYE01000149.1 GCA_005883235.1 Actinomycetota bacterium | reverse complement strand
GCTTCGACTCGTGGGCCCTCCAGAGCGAGCTCGAGGGCCGGCTCCCGGAGTTCCTCTCGCGCCTGGACACGTACGAGCGGGACGGCGCGATCTGGGCCCGTTCGTCGGCCTACGGGGACGACGAGGACCGAGTCGTCGTCCGCTCGCCCGACCAGGGTGGAGCGCCGACCTACCGCGGCGCGGACGTCGTCTACCTCGCCGACAAGCTCGAGCGCGGCTTCGACCGCGCGATCTACGTCCTCGGCGCCGACCACCACGGCACGCGCAAGTGGTACGCGGCCGTCGCGGCCATGCTCGGCTACGACCCGTCTCGCGTCGAGGTGCTCCTGTACCAGCTCGTCCACCTGACGCGCGGCGGTGCGCAGACGAAGATGTCGAAGCGCCGCGGCGAGGTCGTCTTCCTCGACGAGTTCATGGACGAGATCGGCGTCGACGCCGCCCGCTGGTACCTCGTCTCACGTGGGCCCGACCAGGCGATCGACATCGACGTCGACCTCGCCGCCGAGAAGAGCCAGAAGAACCCCGTGTACTACGTGCAGTACGCGCACGCGCGGATCGCGGGGATCCTGCGGAACGCGGCCGGCGCGGAGGCGGCGGCGCGCCCGCTCGGCCCGCTGGCGCGCGAGGAGCGCGACCTCGTGAAGCGGCTCGCCGAGCTCCCGGGGGTCGTCGCCGAGGCGACGGAGCGGCGCGGCCCGCACGCGCTGCCGACCTACGCGATCCGCGTGGCCGACGATTTCCATCGCTTCTACCACGAGCATCGCGTGCTCGGCAGCGACACGGAGGCGTTCCGCCTCGGCCTGTGCCGGGCCACGCAGACGGTCATCGCGAGCTCGCTCGACCTCGTCGGAGTGGAAGCGCCCCAGCGCATGTAGGCCGCCGCGGCATCCTCCGGCCCCGGCCTTCCGAGCCACGTCCCGGTGGCAGCCACAGTCGCGAGACTGACACCGAAGACACACGGAAGCCGTACGAAGGGCTTCCGGCCGCCGGTCGGCACCTGTCCGCTTCGGACCGGTCCGGTGGCAGCCACCGTGACGAGAGAGCGACGGAAAGCCGCGCGGAGGCGCTTCGATCCGGGCCGCAGTAGGATGGCCGCGTGAGCCAGGTCACCCGCGCGGCCGGGGAGAGCCCGTCGGCTGCTGCGCCCGACCGCAACCTCGCGCTCGAGCTCGTCCGCGTCACCGAGGCGGCGGCGATGGCGGCGGCGCGCTGGATCGGCCGCGGCGACAAGGAGTCGGCCGACCAGGCGGCCGTCGACGCGATGCGCTTCATGCTCGACACCGTCTCGATGGACGGCGTCGTCGTGATCGGCGAGGGCGAGAAGGACAAGGCTCCGATGCTCTTCAACGGCGAGCGCGTCGGCAGCGGCACCGGCCCCGAGGTCGACGTCGCCGTCGACCCGCTCGAGGGCACGCGTCTGACGGCGCTCGGGCAGCCGAACGCGATCGCCGTCATCGCGCTCGCCGAGCGCGGGACGATGTTCTTCCCGGGCGCGGCGCTCTACATGGACAAGATCGCCTGCGGCCCGGAGGCGGCGGACGCGATCGACATCGACGCATCGCCGACGGAGAACGTCACGCTAGTCGCCGAGGCCAAAGGCGTCAGCCCGCGCGAGATCTCCATCGTCGTCCTCGAGCGCGACCGCCACGAGGATCTGATCGCGGAGCTCCGCGCGGCAGGCGCGAAGGTGCTGCTGATCCGGGACGGCGACGTCGCGCCGGCGATCGCGGCGGCGCAGAGCGGGACCGGCGTCGACCTGCTCATGGGGATCGGCGGCACGCCCGAGGGAGTGATCGCGGCAGCGGCGATCAAGTGCTCGGGCGGCGCGCTCCAGGGGAAGCTCTGGCCGCGGAACGACGAGGAGCGGCAGGCGCTCGTCGACGGCGGCTACGACATCGACCGCGTCCTGACGACCGACGACCTGGTGGCCGGCGAGGACGTGTTCGTCGCGGCCACGGGCGTGACGACGGGCGCGCTCCTACGCGGCGTCCAGTACACGAGGGGCGGCGCGGCGACCGATTCGATCGTCATGCGCTCGCGCTCCGGCACGGTCCGCCGCATCGAAGCACGCCACGCACTCGAGAAGCTGTCGCAGATCTCGGGCCTCGAGTACCGCTGACGGCGTAACAGAAGCCGCACTCACGCGACTAGGGCCGTATGCGACTCCTCGTCTTCCTCTCCGCCGCCGCCGCCGCGCTCGTCCTCGCGACGGCCCCGATGGCGGCCGCGCCGGCGCCCGTGACGAAGCTCTCCACGAAGCAGTTCGGGAACGTGCTCGCGCGGCGCGACAAGCTGCCGCTCTACTACTGGACGGTCGAGAAGCGGGCCGGCGGCAAGATCCGCTGCACCGGCTCCTGCGCGAAGGCATGGCCGCCGCTCGTCGTCCCCAAGGGCGCTCGCGTCCCCGCCCGCCTCGCCGGCATCCGCGGCCGCTTCGGCGTCGTCCGCCGACCGGACGGCCGCCGCCAGCTGACCTTCCGCGGCCTCGCACTCTACGCGTACGTACACGACAGGCCGGGCGTCGTGCTCTGCGACAACGTGAACGGCTGGTTCGTCGTCAGGCTGTGACGGGCTCCCGCTCCATCTCCGGCGCGTACGAGCCCGCGCGTGCGGCGCTGTTGAACTTCGCCCGCCGGTAGAACGCCTTCTGCGCGGCCTCGACGTTCGCGGGGTCGCCGCCCCACGCCTTGAGCGCCGGCGCCTGGAGCGCGCGCCCGTACGAGAACGAGAGCTCCCACGGGTGTGGGCCGCGCGCGTTCAGGGCGTTCAGGTTCGCCGTCGCGTCCTCGTCGGACTGGCCGCCCGAGAGGAAGACGATCCCCGGGACCGCCGCCGGGACGTGGCGCCGGAAGCAGCGCAGCGTCTGCTCTGCAACCTCGTCGTGCGAGGCCTGCTGCGGGGCCGAGTAGCCCGAGAGCACCATGTTCGGCTTGAGGAGGATGCCTTCGAAGTGGACGCGCTGGTCGCGGAGCTCCGTGAAGACCGCGTGCAGCACCCGCGAGGTCGCCTCGAAGCTGCGCTCGATCGAGTGGTCGCCGTCCATCAGCACCTCGGGCTCGACGATCGGGACGAGCCCCGCCTCCTGCGACAGCGCCGCGTAGCGCGCGAGGGCGTGCGCGTTCGTCCAGACGCAGTACTCGCTCGGGATGCCGTCGCCGATCGAGTACGTCGCGCGCCACTTCGCGAACCGTGCGCCGAGCCCGCGGTACTCCTCGAACCGCGCGCGCAACCCGTCCAGCCCTTCGGTGATCGTCTCGCCGGGCGCGTTCGCGAGCGGCTTGGCGCCCTTGTCGACCTTGATCCCGGGGATGATCCCGCGCCGCTCGAGCAGATGTGGGAACGGCGTCCCGTCGCTCGAGCTCTGGCGGATCGTCTCGTCGAAGAGGATGACGCCGCTGATGAACTCCTCGATCCCCGGAGTCGTGAAGAGGAGGTCGCGGTAGGCGCGGCGATTCTCCTCGGTCGACTCGACCCCGATCGCGTCGAAGCGCGTCGACTCGAGGTCCTGTGCAGCCATTTCCCACCCTCCAGAAGCTTGCTTGTGCCTCGAATTATTAGCCGTCGTCCTCTTCCGCCGCGCCGTCCACGCCGGAGAGGAGCAGACGAAGGCGCCGGAGCTCCTCCGCCGAGGCCGGCACGATCGTTCCCGAGCTGATCGCCCACGCGGGGTGGATCTCGCGCCAGCCGTGGGCCGTGTCGTCGACGAGCGGCCCGACCGCGCTCACGCGCGAGCCGACCCGTGGGATCGGGACGCGGACGCGGTCGAGCGGGACGATCTCGAGGAGGAGGTTGCCTGCGAGCCGTGCGTTCCCACGCGAGAGGAGCCCGTCCTGCCCGGGATCGAGCCGCAGCTCGACGTGGACGTCGCCGTCGTAGGCCTCGAACTTCACCTTCTCGACCACGCCGACAGCGATCCGGCAACGGCTCTTCACCCGGAGCCGGCTCGGATGGTAGACGCCCGCCAGCGGATCGCCGCCGCGACAGTAGGGCGAGGGCGGCGCCGACGAGCGGCCGAGGCTGCAGCCGGCGGCCGCAGCGACGAGGAGGACCGAGAGAAGGGAGCGGCGCACGACGCGGAGCGTGCCAGCGGGCCACTCCCGTAGCTGCATCCGTCACGAAATTTCCGCACTTTCGGCCGTCTTTCGTCACGGAATCCGACGAAGCCTTCGAATGGGGCAGACGCGGACCCGCGAAGAGCCTACAATCGCCCCTCATCTGCGTCGAAGCGTTGCGGCTTTGGAACAGGCGCAGCAGCTGAGTTGTCCACATGTTCCACAGCCAGGGGTGGGGAGGAAAGTGGTTGGTCCCGAACAGGAGCCGCGGCCGATTGAGGCCGAGCCGGCGCCGGCCTTGCCGGGGCATTTCGTCTCCGCCGAGCATCGAACGGATCTCCAG
>VAYE01000002.1 GCA_005883235.1 Actinomycetota bacterium | reverse complement strand
CAGCAGGAGGACGTTCACGCGAGGACCGCCGCGAGTGGCTCACCGTCGAAGACGAGCCTCCCGTCGTCGAGCTTGACGACCCGCCCGGCGTGGCCGGCGACCTCGTCGACGTTCTGGGTGGCGAAGACGACCGCGCCGCCCGCCTCGCTCAGCTCCTCGACGCGCTCCCAGAGCCGCCCGCGGTGCACGGGATCGAGGGAAGCCGTGGGCTCGTCGAGGAGGAGCACGCGCGGCGAGCCGAGGAGCGCGATCGCGAGGTTCAGCCGCTGGCGGTTGCCGACGGAGAGGTTGCCGCTCGGCCGGCCGCCGTCGGGGAGCTCGAAGTCGGCGAGCAGGCGCGCCGCCGCCGCGCTCGCGTCCGGCTCGCCCTCGAGCCGCGCGAAGAGCTCGAGGTTCTCGCGCGGGGTCAGCCGTCCGTAGTGCGCCGGCCGCTGAGGCGCCCAGCCGACGCGCAGATCCTCGAGTCGCTCGACCTCTCCCTCCGACGGATCGAGAGCACCCGCCAGCATGGCGAGGAGGGTCGACTTACCGGCGCCGTTCGGGCCCACGAGCGCGACGGTCTCGCCCGCAGAGACGGCGAGGTCGGTGGGCGCCAGCGCCAGCTCGCGGCCGAACCGCCGCGCGACTCCGCGCGCCCGCAGCAGCACCTGCTCCGAGCTCACCTGTTCGCTGCGGCGGGCGGCACGGGCGGCGGCTCGGCGGGGACGGCCGCGGGCCGCTGGATCTCGACCTCCACGGGCACCGGCCCGCCCTCCTGCCACGGCTCGAGCGCGATCCGCTCCGAGAAGAACTCCCAGCACGCCCTTGTCGCCGCGAGCAGCGGCAGGGCGACGAAGACGCCCGGGAGGCCGTAGATCTCGCCGCCGGCGAGGAGTCCGAAGATCACGAGCAGCGGGTGCAGGCGGAGCGCCGAGCCCATCACGTTCGGCACGACGACATGGCCCTCGACCTGGTGGATGACGAGGAAGAGGATCCCCACCCAGAGCGCCGAGATCGGGTGGACGATGAGCGCGTAGACGATCGGCGGCACCGCCCCGAGCCACGGCCCGAGGTAGGGGATCAGCTCCGTCAGGCCGACCCAGCTCCCGAAGAGCAGCGCGTACTTGTTCGCACCGGGAACCCAGCCGAGGATCCCGAGCAGCCACAGCCCGAGCCCCGCGCTCGTGCCGATGATGAGCGACAGCAGCGCCTGTCCCTTCACGTAGCCGGCAAGCGCATGCTCCATGCGCGCGATCAGCGGCTCCGAGCCCGGGTGGGGCGGGAAGCGGCGGTCCACGCCTCGAGAGAGCCTCGGCATGTCGAGCAGCATGTAGATCGAGATCACGACGATCAGCACCGTCGAGAAGAGGAGCTGGAAGACGGAGATCGCCGCGCCCTCGGCCCAGTTGATCGCCTTCGACGTGTACTTCTGCACGTCTTTCGTTCCGATGTTGTTGAGGAAGTCGTGCCCCTGCTTGCGGACCTGGATCCGCTTGAGGTGGTGGCGGTCGAGCCAGATCTGCAGCCGGTCGAGATCGCGCTCGGCGTGCGTCTGGTGGCGCTGTCCGTAGTCCTTCGTAAAGTAGGTGTCGACTCGATCGGCCGACTTCCGCGTCTGGTTCACGACCACGGTCGCAAGTGCGACGACCGCCAATCCGACAGCAGCGGCAAAGCTCAGGTAGACGATCGCGACGGCGAAGCCACGGGGAATCCACACGCGCCCGAGCCCGCGCACGAGCGGGTTCAAGAGCAACGCCACGAGCGCCGCGACGAGGAAGAGGAAGACGACGTGACGCGCCGCCCCCGCAACGACCCAGATCAGCAGCAGCAGGAGAGGAAGCCCGACGAGCTGGATCCAGCGCGGGATCTCGATCTTCGTGGCCCCGCCGGGCATGACGGCCATCGTACCGCCAACGTCGTCCGGCTCAGACCCCCCGCCTGGGAGTGGTCGTTCCTCGAGGATGGAGCACTCGCGCTCGACCCGCTCGAGCTGTGGGAGGACCCGCCGCCGGCACGCCGCGAACGGCCTCGGTTGCACGGGACAGGGACCTCGGTTAGCGTGCCTGCCATGCCCCCCCGCCCAGTCGGGAAGGCGCCGCCTGCCCGGAGGCGGCAGCCCGCGCGCGCCGCTCGGCCGCCCCAACGGCGCCCGCAGCTGCGCCCCCGGCGCCGGACCGCGCGCGGCGCACGCCGCTTCGTCGGCCTCGTCGTGCTGTCCGTCATCGCGCTCGTCACGACTCTCCTCACGGCGTTCGGCGGCAGCCGACCGGCCACGGTCGGGAACGTCCTCGCGCCGCCGACTCGCCTCGTCGCCGCCTCGCCGCCGCGGCCGCAGATCGTCGCGACGACCGGCTCGCTCCGCCTGCAGCTGCCGGTGTCGCAGCTCAGCGTGACCGCGATCGGCTACCACGGAGCGGCCGACGGCGCGGTCGCGCTCTCTCCCGTGGGGCGCCAAGGGAACCAGGGCTTCATGACCCGGCTCTTCCATCGCATCTTCGGCGGCGACCACGGGGGCCTCGTCTACTACCGGCTCGGCGGCTCGGGGACCTCGACCGGGGCGCTCGACGTCGGAGCCGCGCCCGGAACGGACGTCTACGCGCCGGTCGACGGGACGATCACCGGATTGACCGACTACGTGGTCAACGGACGCAAGTTCGGCGTCCGGATCGACATCCAGCCCACGAGCGCTCCCTCGATGGTCGTCTCGCTGACCCACGTGCGGGTCGATCCGTCGCTGACCGTGGGCTCCTCCGTCGTGGCCGCGACCTCGAAGATCGGAACCGTGATCGACCTGTCGAGCGTCGAGCGCGAGGCCCTCGCGCGGTACACGCGCGACTCGGGCAACCACGTCTCGATCGAGGCCCACCAGGCCTCCTCGCTCGGCACGCCCTGAGACTCCTCTTCGTGGCCGACGTCGTCGGCGCGCCCGGTCGCCGGGCGATCGAGACACGGCTGCCTGCGCTTCGCGAGGAGCTCGGAGTCGAGTTCTGCGTCGTGAACGGCGTCTTCGTGGCCGACGTCGTCGGCGCGCCCGGTCGCCGGGCGATCGAGACACGGCTGCCTGCGCTTCGCGAGGAGCTCGGAGTCGAGTTCTGCGTCGTGAACGGCGAGAACGTGGCTGACGGCGTCGGGATCACGCCTCGGCTCGCGGAGCGGCTCCTGGCGGCGGGCGCCGACGTGATCACGCTCGGCAACCACGTCTGGAGGCGTGCCGAGATCGGCCCGTACCTCGAGACGTCCGAGCGCCTCATCCGGCCCGCGAACCTCTCGCGCCTCGCGCCCGGGCGGGGGCTCACCGTCGCGCCCGCCGCCGACGGAACGCCGGTGGCGGTGCTGAACGTCATCGGCTCGCTCTTCCTCGAGGCGCCGGTGAGCATGTTCGAGGTGATCGACGACCTCGTCGAGGAGGCGCGCCGCGCGACGCCGGTCGTCGTCGTCGACGTCCACGCCGAGGCGACGAGCGAGAAGGTGGCCCTCGCGCGCTGGCTCGACGGTCGCGTCACGGCGGTGCTCGGGACGCACACGCACGTCCAGACTGCGGACGCGCGCGTCCAGCCCGGCGGCACGGCGGCGATCACGGACGCCGGCATGACCGGCCCTCACGACTCGGTGATCGGGGTCGTCGCGGAGCGCGCGATCCAGCGCATGCGGACCGGGATTCCTGTCCGCTTCGAGACCGCGGCCGGCGACGTCCGCATCGAGGGCGCGCTCGTCGAGTGCGGCCCCGACGGCCGTGCGACAAGTTGCGAGCCGGTCCGAGTGACCGTCGACTGAGACGGCGCGCAGCTACAGCTTGAGCACCTTCTTGGACAGGGCCGCGATCGCAAGGGTCACGAGAAGTCCTGCTGCGTACCTGGCTACCCGGATGAGGCGCGTCTGACCAGGAGCGGCGACCTCGACTGGGGGCCGAACCCACCTCGACGAGAGCCCGGCCGCGAGGATGATCGCCACTCCCAGCACGGAGATCACGAAGTTGGTCGGGGCGTCCCTGGCCCAGTGGGGAAGGCTGTTCCGAGCGAAGTCGAAGGCGTGCTGAAGACCACTGCCCGTGAGCGTGTCGACCAGGATCGCGGCAACGGCCAGTCCTGCCGACACGGTGATCGCCGCCAGTACGAACACGATCTTGTCGGCCTTCGTGTTTCCGCGCTTCGGAGGATCTTCGAGTGAGGGCGACCGGCCCACCGGCGAGGGAGCGAAGGACGTTGCACCGCGATTGATCGCCGCAAAGACCGCCTGGACGATCTCCGCTCTCGCGGATGGCGCCACGGCATCGTCTCGATCGAAGATCTCGAGCAGGACCCCTTCGTCGGGCACCGAGTCGGAGTCGAAGGCGATCGTCACCCGCTTCGCAACGTCGCGGTAGAACGTGATCTCCAGGATCACCGCGCCCGAGACGTGAATTCGGATCGAACTGAAGTCTCGTAGCGCCTCGGGGGTGGCGTCTCTTGTGAAGTCATACGGGTCTGCGAAGACCTCGTGGTCTTCGCCGACGCAAACGTCGATCGTGGATACCGTGACGCCTTCGACCGCGCGAGTCGCCGCGCGAGCGACCTGCGCCACGAGCTGCGGCGAGCCTCTCCACGAGAACCATTTGACCCAGTCGACTGGCTCCTCGCGCGCGCCTTCAGCGCCTGCGCCAATCCCGTTCATCTCGTGAGGAACAATGCTTTCACAGTGATCCTGGGCCGACCAGAGGCCGTCCGGTGCGTCCGTCTGGAAGGACCGGCCGGTGGAAGCGGACGCGTCGGCGCTGAGGCCAGACGAGGACAACTAGCAGTGAGAGCAGGACGATGTCGCGCGCTAGGACGAGCGCCGACTCGTAGCCGCCGAGGTCGTAGACGAGCCTCCAGTAGCGATCCGGGAACCAGAGCTGCGTGAGGATGAGCGCCGCGCCGAGAAGCGCGCCCGCCGCGAAGCCACGGCGCCCGCGGACGAGGGGCACGAGCGGGAGCAGCCAGATCATGTACTGCGGCGAGAGCACCTTGCCGAACGCGACGAAGAGACAGACCGCGGCGGCCGAGGCGCGAACGAGCGTCTCCGCGTTGCGCGGCGTGCGCGCGAACCAGATCCAGAGCGCCGCGAGGCCCGCGAGGACGAGGGCGGTCTCGGCGGCGCCGACCGCGTCGGGCAACGAGCCGCCCAGGTTCTGCGAGCCGTGGCTGAAGTCGACCCGGAGCCCGAGGCCGAAGAGGTGGTGCGCCGCGAGCAGGATCCCCGAGCCGAGGCTCTCGATCTGGAGCGGCCGGGTCGTCTGACGAACGATGCTGTCCCAGACGCCCCCGGGAGCGAGCACGACGAAGGGCGCGAAGACCGCCGCCACGACCGCGGCCATGAGGGCGCCCGCGACCGCCGCCTCCCGCCCGCCTCGTCGGCGCCAGACGTGCGCCAGGAAGAGCGGCGCGAGGATGACCGGGTAGATCTTCGCCGCGGCGGCGAGCCCGAGCACCGCGAGCGCAAGCCGGTCGCGGCCGGCGCAGAGCGCAGCGAGGGCCGTAGCAGCGAGCGCGGCCGGCCAGAGGTCGTAGCGCGAGAGGAGGACCGACCCGAGCGCAAGGGGCGCGACGGCGGTGAACGACAGCGCCCAGAAGAGCCGCATGCGGTCGGCTCCGAGCGCGCCGAGCGTGGCCGCCATCGCCACGACCGCACCCGCGCCGCAGAGGAGCATCAGCAGATCGAAGCGTCTGCGGTAGCCGTCCTCCGAGGGCGAGCCGAGCGCCGGTAGGACGAACGTCGGGAGCGCGCCCGGCGGGTACTCGACGGCGAAGTCTCGATAGGGGACACGTCCGCGGGCGACGGCATCGCCGTAGCGCTGGTACACGCCCGTGTCGCGGATCTGGTCCTGCGAGTAGACGTGCAGGTGGAGCACCGCCCACGAGATCGCGAACGCGCCGACGGCGCAGGCGGCGGCGAGCGCGAGGCCTGCGCGCTCAGCCGGCCGGGACCAGCTCGCGGACCTCGTGCTCACGCTCGGGCGGCGCCTCGACCCGCGGCTCGGGCTCCCGCGTGGGCGCGAAGAGCGCGAACGCGGCGAACGGGAAGAACCACGGGATGTAGAGGTAGAACCAGTGGGTCAGCACGAGCTCGAAGCCGATGAGGAGCGCGGCGGTCAGCGCGGCGAGCTGGAGCGGCGACTTCCGCCGCGGGAAGAAGGCGGCGGCGACCGCGCCGATCACGAGCAGCACCTCGAGCGCCTGCTGCACGCGGTGGAGATCGGGGATGCCCTTCGCGTGGTACTGCCGCCAGTCCCAGAGCGAGAACGGCGACTCGCGGTGGATCTGCGGCCTGAACGTGCGGTCCCAGAACGTGCCCACAGCGTGGATCGGATGCGGCTCCAGCAGCAGGATCGAGAAGGCGGCCAGGGTGGCGACGGCGAAGCCGGCGACGAAGCGGGCCTGCGGCCGAATCTGGCGCCAGTCCGGGTAGGTCATCCAGAGCGGCGCGACGATCAGGGGCGCGAACTTCGTCCAGGCCGAGAGCGCGCAGAAGACACCTCGCTTCACTGGTGACGCCGCGAGCCAGAAGGCGAAGATGAGGAAGGCGGGCAGGACCGAATCGTTCGTGTTCGAGCTCGACACGTATTGCGTGAACGGGTAGGCCGCCCAGGCGAAGGCAAGGGTCGCGCCCAGGCGCGCGCCGCCGAAGCGCAGCCCGACGAGACCGAGCCCGAGGATGCAGAGCAGGTCGAAGAGGATCGCCGTCGCGTGCGCCGTCGGGAGCTTGTCCCATTTGCCGCTCCACCCGAAGAGGAGGTAGGCGGGGATGTACGACTCGTACGAGACCGGCCCGTACGTGTCTCCGGTCGGGTTAGCCGACTCGCAACGTCCGTTCGTCTGGATCCGGTCACGGATCTCGCCGCTCGCATCGGGGAGCCCGCAGGCCTTCAGGTTGCCCTCGACCGGAAAGTGCCCGTACGGCGCCTTCCCCTCGTGGACGATGCGCTCGGCGCCGATCGGCCCCGCGTAGCCGACGTCGATCACGTTCGAGGCCTCGACGTTCATCCCGACCTTGAAGCCGGCCAGGAACACCGTCGCCGCGACGAGCAGCCACACCGGCCAGACGGGCCTCGTCGGGCTGCCGCGTCCTCGGATTCCCACCCACAGCGTCCGAGCGAGCAGGTAGAGCAGCGGCGGGTAGGCGAGCGGCACGCTCGTGAAGATGTCGCCGCGGTTGAAGTACCAGAGGGAGGCAGTGAAGCCGAGCAGCACGAGCAGGTCGAGGTTGCGGAGGCTCCAGAGGCGGCGGAGGTCGGCGAGCCCGAGCAGGAAGATCGCGCAGAACCCGAGCCAGATCGGCTTGCTGTTGATCTTCTTCCCGCCGAACGCCCCCGGCCCGCCGCGCGCCATCCCCCACGCGACCTGAGGCCCTGTGAACGCCTCGGTCACCGCCCCGGACGCGTCGTCGACCTTGCCCTGCGCCACCTCGCCCGCCGCGCCCGACCAGACGTGCACGGTCCAGTTCCGGTCCTTCGCGCTGTACGTCGCGTCGTACGTGACGACGCGCGGGTAGTGCTTCAGCCACTCCGAGACCTTGTGGTCGTGGAGGAAGATGTCGCTCGCCTTCTTCTTCGTCAGCTGCGAGGCGTTCGCAGGCGCGTAGGGCGTCTGGACGAGGTGTCCCTTGGAGTCGTAGACCGGAGCCGTCGCCGTCGTGGCGCCCCAGGACGTCGGTGCGAGGACGAGGCCGGCCGTGAGAGCGACGAGAACCCGGCGCATGGGCTCAGGCTAGCGCCGTCGAAACGACCAGAGCTTGTTGCCCACGAAATTCAGGGGCGTCACGAGGACGATCGCCACCGCCTGCGCGGGGACCTTGTCGAGCCCGACCGCGACGAGCAGGCGCAGGCAGACGAGGTTCGCAGCGAGCGCGACGAGCGAGACGACGAGAAAGCGCAGGCCCTGGTAGGCGAAGTGGCCGCGCTGGCCGCGGAACGTCCACACGCGGTTCAGCGTGTAGTTGTTCGTCACCGCGACGGCGAAGGAGCAGGCGGCGGCCGCGAGGTAGTGAAGCCCGCCCCAGTGCAGGAGCGCGGTGTAGACCGCGAGGTTGACGACGTATCCACTCACGCCGACGGTGCAGAACTTCGCCAGCTGGACCCAGTTGTGCCGGGCTCTCAAGGCGCGGCCCGCGCGCAGGCGCACAGGAGCGGCGTCGGCTGCGGCTGGGGGGCGCTGCACCGGGAGGCGAGGGTACCCGATAGCTCCGCTGTTACGCGGCCGAGGCGCGGCGCGCTGCGATGCGCACGTCGCCGCTCGGCGCGACGCGGCGCTCTCCGCCCGGAGTCGCGACGACGAGCTCGTGGATCGCGCCGCCGGGCTCGAAGACGACGTCCCGGAACGTGCCGAGTGCGCCGCCGGCGTTCGCGACCGCCGCACCGCGGAGCGAGCCGAGCGTACGGCCGCGCGCTCGGTAGAAGGCGAGCTCGTCCAGCATCGTCAGCGCCGATTCGATCGTGATCTCGTCGCCTCGGATCCGCGTCGCCGCAAGTGGCAGGAAGCGGTGAATCCCGTCTCTGCAGCGGACCTCGAAGCCGAGCACGCGCCGCGCACGAAGGTCGAGGACGAGCTCGACCGGCCGGCCAAGCTCGATCCCGTGCGAGCGGACCGGCAACGAGAGCAGCTCCCCGGAAACCAGCGGCCCCATCGCGTCCCTCCTCCCCCGTGGCCGGTCCGTCAAACTCAGCGGACGGCGAAACCCTCGTCGCCGCGCGGATCTTCCCAGGCGAGCTGGACGTCGTCGACGCGAGCCCCGGAGGGGCCACGGCTGCACCAGCCCACCATCGACTCGACCTGCTCGCGCGGCCCCTCGAAGACGGCCTCGACGGTCCCCTCGGGTCGGTTCGCCACCCAGCCTGCGATCCCGAGCGAGCGCGCGCGCCGTCGAGTCTCCTCGCGGAAGAACACGCCCTGGACAAGGCCGCTCACGACCACGCGGGCGCGCACGAGGTCCTCAGCCGGCAAACCCCTCCTCGCCGACGAGCGGCACGAAGCGGCACGGGACGGAGCGGAGGACGGCCGGTCCCTCGGGGCTGCGGACGATCACCTGGAGCTCCTGCGCCCGGCGGCTTCCAATGGGGAGGACGATGCGCCCGCGCGGCCGGAGCTGGTCGTAGAGCGTCTGGGGCAGATCGGGGACAGCGGCGGCCACCGCGATCGCGTCGAACGGCGCGCGCTCCGGGAGACCCAGGGTGCCGTCGCCGACGTGCACGTCGACGTTCCCGTACCCGGCCGCCTCGAGGTTCGCCCGGGCGAGCGCGGCGAGCTCGGGGATTCGCTCGATCGTGAACACCTCGGCCGCGAGCTCGGCGAGGACGGCGGCCTGGTAGCCCGAGCCGGTGCCGACGTCGAGGACGCGCTCGCGGCCGCGCAGGTCGAGCGCCTCGCAGATCCGCGCCACCATGTACGGCTGCGAGATCGTCTGCCCCTCGGGCAACGGCAGCGCCGAGTCGTCGTAGGCCCGGTCGCGTAGCTCCTCCGGCACGAAGAGCTCCCGGGGCACGCGCGCCATCGCCGCCAGGACCCGCTCGTCCCGGACGTCGCGGGCCTGGAGCTGGCGGTCGACCATGCGCCGGCGGCGCTCCGCGTCCTCGTCAGGCGGCACGAGCTGCGTCTCGCGACGATGCGTAGCTGGGCGGCTCGAGACCGAAGTGCTCGAGCACGGCCGGCGCGACCTCGACGATGCTGCTCGGGACACGCTCGAGGCCGACGGTCAGCATCGGCACGACGGAGTCACCCGCTCCGAGCGAGCCGTGGCTGCCCCCACCGGCGTGGTGTCGCCCGCCGAGATCGGCGAACTCGTAGCCAGGCGCCGCCGAGACGAGCACGTCGCCCGCGTTCGGATTCCGGAGCGCGGCCCAGCAGCGCGCGAGCGCGTCGGGGTAGTCGAGGATCGCCCCGTCGCCGCTCGTCGTCCAGCCCCCGCTCGCCGCAGGGGCGAAGGCCAGCTCGGCGCCCTCCCGGCGCGCCACCGCCCCCTCGTCCTCGAGGAAGAGGGCGACCTCTGCCGCGGGCTCGTCGTCCAGCCGCGCGGCGAGCTCGCGCGAGTCGAGCCGGCAGTCCTCGAGCCGGTAGACCATCCCGGCTCGGTTCGATGCCGTGACGATCACGCCCCGAACGCCGGCGTAGCTGTCCTGGAGCCGCCGCGCGTCGGTGACGCTCGTCTGGCCGTGGTCGGCGCAGAGGATCACCGCGTACCGCTCGAGGAGCTCGTCCGGGCCGCCGGCGGCCTCCATCAGGGCGCCGACGGCGCGGTCGCTCCGAGCCAGCGCCTCGGGGGCACCGTCGGGCCCGCTGACGTGCGAGGCGAAGTCGTAGTCGGGGAGGTAGAACGCGAGGAAGTCGAACCCGTCTCGCGTGACGAGCCACCGGCCGACCGCGGCGGCGTACTCGTCGACCGAGCCGAGCGCCCGGCCCCTGACCGCCATCGGCGCGCCGGTGACGTCGGACTCGTACAGGTTGTAGAAGAAGAATCGGCGCGGCCCGTACGCCGGCCGGGTGAGCCCCGGCAGCGTCGGCAGGTGGCGGGTGCGGCCTCGGTAGCAGGTGATGTTCACCGCCGCCGCGACGTAGCCCTCGTCCTCGAGCGCCTCGTAGATCGTCACCGCGTCGGGTGCGAGGTGCTGCTCGTTCATGTTGAAGATCGCGTCCAGGATCGAGCGCCTGGCCCCGGCCGCTCGCAGCGCGGCGAACGACGACCCGTACTCGACCACGCGCCCGTCGTCGCGGTGGTACCAGACGAGGTGCGGAATCCGGTGGACGTCCGGGTGCGCGCCGGTCGCGATCGACGAGAGACAGACCGGCGTCAGCGACGGGAACGTCGAGGTCGCGCGCGCGTACTCGCCGTGCTCGGCGAGGAAGCGGAG
Organism: Actinomycetota bacterium; assembly: GCA_005883235.1. Next base: position 2,034 of record VAYE01000002.1, on the reverse strand, counting down.
CGCCGGCGCGTGGCCCTCGACCGCGCTCTCGAACGTCGATGCGGTCAGGCCGTCGATCACGACGAGGACGACTTTCTTCCGCATCAAAAGGCACCGCTTGCGGTGCCGGCATCAGGACGTGCGGGCTTTGCCCGTGCGTCCGTCTGAAACGACCGGTCGACCCACATGCGTCGTCGACTCCGCTCAGTCCCGGGCGAGGATCCGGAGTCCGGCGTAGCGCTCGCCGCCGCGGCGTCTGAGCCTCGCGCCGAGGGCCGGCAGCACGAGCGCCTCGAGGTAGCCGACCCCGGGGATCAGCGCGAGCGCGGCCACGACGAGCGCCGCGAGGGAGACGAGCGTCGCCGTCCCGCCGCGCGTTCCGCCTCGCCCGACAGCACCCCGCACGACCTGGGCCGAGCCGAATGCCCCCCCGAGTCCGCCGAGGCCGCCGCCGAGCGCCTCGTCCCAGTCGTCGAGCCCGAAGCCGACGCCCACGCCGGCCGCCGCTCCGAGCAGGATCGCTCCGACGGCACCGGCTCGCGTGGTCGAGAACACCCCCGCGAACAGCAGGCCGAACGCCGCGCCGACACCCACCGCGAGGCCGATCCAGTACCACTCGCCCATCGCCGGTCAGTGTAGTGCGGGACCTCTTTCGTCCGTTTCGACGCCGGCCTCGACGGGAATACGGAGAATCCCGTGCACGACGATTCCCGCCCCCTCCTCGTCTTCTTCTACTCCGAGCGGTCGGGCCCCGCCAGAAGGATGGAGAGCCTGCTCGCGCACCTCGCTCGCAAGGAGCGGGAGCGCATGCGTTTCAGGCGGGTCGACGTCGACATCCGGCCCGACCTCGCGGCGCGGTTCCGGGTCGAGGAGGTGCCGACGCTCGTCCTGGTCAAGGGGAGGCGGGTCGCCGAGCGCCTGGACGGCCGCGTGTCGAGCCCGCGGATCGAGCGCATGCTCGAGACGCACCTCGAGCCGGCCGAGCCGGCGCTGGCCTAGGGACCGCGCTCGAGCCGGCCGATCACGTCGAGGCCGAACTCCGCCGCGCGGGCGCCGTCGACGACGCGGTGGTCGAAGGTCACCGAGACGTAGCCCAGCTGCGCAGTCGTCACCTCGCCGTCGTGGACGACGGGCCGCTCCGCGATCCGGCCGACGCTCAGGATCGCCACCTCGGGGTGGTTCACGATCGGAGTCTGGAAGAGGCCGCCGAGCTTGCCCGCGCTCGTCACCGTGAAGGTCGAGCCGCGAAGCTCCTCGGGTGCGAGGCTGCCGGCACGGGCAGCCTCGGCAAGACGTGACACCTCGCTGGCCAGCTCGTCGAGCGAGCGAGAGTCGCAGCCGCGCACGACCGGGACGACGAGCCCGAGGTCGGTCTGGACGGCGACGCCGAGGTCGTAGCGGTCGAGGTAGACGATCTCGTCGCCCTCGAGCCGCGCGTTCAGCTCGGGGAACTCTTTCAGCGCGTCCGCGCAGGCCTTGAGGAGCGCGGGCACGAGCAGGTCGAGCGGCACGCGCCCGAAGTCGCACTCCTCGACCCAGGTGACGGCCGGCACCTCGCGGTGGGCCCGCGCTATGTGATCGGCGATCAGCCGGCGAACGCCGCGAAGCGGCTCGCGCCGTCCCTCGGGGGACCGTCCCCCCGGCCTCGACGCGCCGCGCACGTCCTCTTCGGTGATCCGCCCCTGTGGACCGGTCCCTTGGATCCCTTCGAGATCGACGCCGAGCTCCTGCGCCAGGCGCCGGACGAGCGGCGTGGCTCGGACCCGTCCCGCCGCCTCGGCGCGCGGCTGATCGCCGTCCGGCTCGCCGCCGATCACGACGAGGACGGTGCCGACGGGGACGACCTTCCCCTCCGCCACCAGGATCCGCGTCACGGTTCCGGCCGCCGGCGACGGGATCTCGACCGTCGTCTTGTCCGTCTGGATCTCGACGAGCGGCTCGTCCTCGGCCACCTCCTGACCCTCGGAGACGAGCCACCGCGCGACCTCGCCCTCGGTCAGACCCTCCCCGAGATCGGGGAGCTTGAGCTCGTAGGGCATCGGCCGGAGCCTAGCC
>VAYE01000138.1 GCA_005883235.1 Actinomycetota bacterium | reverse complement strand
GAAGCCGGCGAACATCGTCTTCACGCCCGAGCTGCCGAAGACCCGGAGCGGCAAGATCATGCGCCGCCTCCTCCGCGACGTGGCCGAGCAGCGAGAGCTGGGCGACACGACGACCCTCGCCGACCCGACCGTGGTCGAGGAGATCAAGACGCGGGCGCAGGAAGAGAAGAGCGAAGGGGACTAGGCGCGCGCCGGGACGCCGGCCCGCGGCCCTCCGCGTCAGAGCGCGAACGACGGTGAGTCGCACCGGAGCCGCGACGGGGTTGCTCGCTCTGGCGGGGGCGATGACTTTGGCGGCGACGGCCGCGAGAGCGAATGCTCCGCCTCCGGTGAGCTGCACCGGGATCGTGGGTCGGGTCCGCTCCGGTCACGCGGGCGGAAATCGCGTCGTCCTCGGCACCGTCTCGGTTCCGCCCGCGTATCTGCCGCAGGTCGGTCCCTCTCGAAACAAGGCGTGGCCGTTCTTCATGAAGAGTGGCCTCGCCGTTCGCGGGGATAGCCCCGCGGTCGTCGTCTCCGTTACGAAGGCTTGGCGGCGACGAGCGGCGATCACCTGGGGTGACAGCGCCATCGTCAGCGCGCTTCGGATCGTCCCGTGTCCGGCGGATCCGCCGAAGGTCTGGAACGCGTATGCGGGCGGGTTCTACCTCCGGTCTCGCTCCGCTTGCGTGCCGTTGATCTTCCGGGTCGGACGGCGCGAGAGGACCGTGCGCTTCGGCCTGGCCAGACGCTGCGCTTGACGCCGGGGCTAGCGCGGAAGGATGTGCCCGAGGTTCCAGACCCGCGGTTCGACCGGGAACAGCTGGAGCAGTACGCCCGGTCTGTCCCTGCGCGCGGCGGCGAAGCGGTCTCCGGCCTCGGCTCCAAGGTACGGCCCGTCGATGCCGTCCAACGAAACCACACGGCCGAGGTATACGGGCCCCCGTCCTTCCGGGTTGTTCCCAGCACCGCCGGCGACGGCGCTCGAGGAGCGACCGGACGTCTTCGAGAGACTGAACCGTCAGGCCAGCAGCTTCTCGAACCGCTCTGCGTCGTCGAACGGCCCGATCACCGCCAGCTTCAGCGCATCTGTCGCGATCACGTCCTGCGCGACCCGCTGGACGTCCTCGGCTGTGACGGCGTCCAGGGCGGCGAGGACCTCCTCCGGCTCGGCCGTCCGGCCCTCGAGGGTCTCCCGCCGCAGGCCGTACATGATCAGGCCCTGCGGGCTCTCGAGCTGGAGAACGAACCGCCCCTTGGCGAAGTTGCGCGCCTTCTCGAGCTCCTCCGGCGGGACGGACTCGCCGGCGACGCGCCGCAGCTCGCTCGCGATCGTCGTCACCGCCTCGTCGATGCGGTTGATGTCGACGCCCGCCTGGGAGTAGAGCGAGCCCGCGTCGGTGTAGCTGTGGTTGATCCCGAAGACGTAGTAGGCGAGGCCGCGGCGTTCGCGCACCTCGCTGAAGAGGCGGGACGACATCCCGCCGCCGAGCACGGTCGCGAGGACCTGGAGCACGTAGCGGTCGGGGTGCTCGAGCGGATAGCTCCGGACGCCGAGGCAGATGTGGGCTTGGTCGGACGCCTTCGTGTGGACCTTGACGGCGCCGTTCTCGCGCAGAGCGATCGGGCTCGGCGCCGCCGTAGCGGACCCGTCGAGGTCGCCGAGCAGCGACTCGAGCCGGTCCAGGAGATCGCCTTCGATCTTGCCGCCGACCCCGACCACGAGCCGCTCGGGCTTGTACCAGCGGTCGATGTACTCGAAGAACGTCTCCCGCTTCGCGGCGCGGACCGTCTCCTTGCGCCCGATGATGTCCCAGCCCAGCGGCTGGTCGTCGTAGAGCAGCTCCTCGTAGACGCCGCCGATGTAGTCGCGCGGCGTGTCGAAGTACATGTTCATCTCCTCGACGATCACGCCTTTCTCGCGCTCGATCTCCTCCGGCTCGAACCGCGAGTGCCGGATCATGTCGACGAGGACGTCGAGCGCGACGTCGCGGTGCTCGGCCGCGCACTTGACGTAGTAGCCCGTGTACTCCTTGCCGGTGAACGCGTTGAACTCGCCGCCGATGGCGTCGATCTCGCCGGCGATCTGCCGTGCGGAGGGACGTCGCTCCGTGCCCTTGAAGAACATGTGCTCCGAGAAGTGCGCGATTCCGTTCGTCTCGGGCGTCTCGTAGCGCGAGCCCGCCGCGAACATGAGCGCGCACGTGACGGACTGGGCCTGGGGCATCGAGGCCGTCAGCACTCGAACGCCGTTCGAGAGCGTTCGTCGTTCGAACGCGGTCACGCGATCAGGGCCTGACGCCGGGCGGCACGGTTCGCCTGGGACACGCGCCTCATGGTATAGACGCCATCTTGGCGGCCGGTGAGCTCACGCGGGCGGCGGTTGCGGCGCAGCCGGAGTGGCTCCGCGCGGTGCCGACCGACCGTCGGCTGCCGCCCGGGAGCGTCGCCTACACGGGCTGCGGGACGTCGTTTCACGCGGCGCAGACGGGCGGCTTCGCGCTCGAGGCGCTCGAGGCTGTGCTGGCGCCGCCGCAGGTCGACACGCTCGTCCTCGTCAGCCACGAGGGAGGGACGCCCCTGACGCTCGAGGCGGCCGAGGCCTTCTCGGGCCACAGGATCCTCGTCACCGGCGCGGCCGAGAGCCCGCTCGCCCGGCTCTGCGAGGAGGTCGTCGTGGCGACCCCGGAGATCGAGCGCAGCTGGTGTCACACGGTCAGCTACACGTGCGCGGTGACTGCGCTGGCGGCGCTCCGCGGCGAGGACGTCTCGGGCCTGGCGGACGCGGTCGCGCGAGCGCTCGACGCAGATCGGGAGCCCGTCTCCGAGCACGAGCGCTGGCTGATCGTGGGCGCCGGCCGCGACTGGCCGACGGCGCAGGAGGCCGCGCTCAAGCTCCGCGAGGGCACGCACGTCGCCGCCGAGGCGTACCACACCGAGGAGCTGCTCCATGGCCATCTCGCGGCGATCGACGAGCGTGTGCGGTGCTTCGTCCTCGAGGGCGAAGGCCGCGCCGCCGAGCGGGCGGGGGACGCGGTGCGCGCACTCGATGAGCTCGGCTGCGAGGTGAAGCTCGTCCCGACGGAGCACCCGGTCGTCGACATCGTCCGCTTCCAGCTCCTGACGATCGACCTCGCGGAAGCGCGCGGCGTCGACCCGGACCCGATCCGTACCGACGACGAGCGCTGGAAGCGCGCCCGCGCCGCCTACGAGTAGCCGGCCGCTAGCGGTAGCAGTGCGTCTCCGAGGCCGGGCTCTCGTTCCGGTCGTAGGAGATCCACAGGAGCCAGCCGAAGACCTCGGGCGGCCAGGGCGGCTCGGGCCAGTCGGCTTCGGGCGGTAGCTTCGTACCGCGGAGCAGACGCTTGGCCAGCTGGAGGATCTCTCCGTGGTGCCAGCAGATGACGATGTTCTTGCCCGCGTAGTCGCCCGGTCCGAGCAGCAGGTCGGCGAACTCGTCGTAGTTCTTGTCCGCGTAGGGCGTCTCGACTTTCAGACCGATGCGGTCTGCCAGCGGCGTCAGCGTGAGACGGGGCCGGTGGCTCGCATGGGAATCGCTCGCGGCGAACAGGAAGTCGTACCCCGGGCGACTGAGAGGCAGGCTGGGGAAGTACGCGGCGTAGCCCTCGGCGCGAGCTTGCCCCATCGGCGAGAGTCCCTTCCCTCTCACGGGCTTCTCCGCGTGGCGGACGAGGAGCACGGTCGAGCTGGCGAGCATCGCGGCCTCCTTTGTCAGATGGAAGCAACCCTACTGCTCGCGGTCTATGAGCCGGTAGACGAAGCGCACCGCCTGCCACTCGTCGTCGATCGCGCAGCTCTTGTTGTCGACGAGGCCAGCGTCGAGGCCGATCCGCTGAACCGAATCGAAGGACAGATCGCTCTCGATCTTCGACGATTTCTTCGGCCACGC
>VAYE01000137.1 GCA_005883235.1 Actinomycetota bacterium | reverse complement strand
ACAGACAAGGCGGCGATCACTGCGGGTGGGCGGCGGGCTGGACGGCGACGGCGCGCTTCGGCTCTCGCATCATGGCGGCCAGCTTCGCGACGACCTCGAGCGTCTCGCCGGAGTCCACCAGGCGCTCCAGCTCCCCCAGCTCCTCCTCGAGCCACGCCGTGTCGACCGGCGGCCGCGTCGCCCTCCGGATCTTCGGATGCGGCGTCTCCAGCACCGTCTCGCCCTCGCCGAAGAGCTCCTCGTGGAGCTTCTCGCCCGCGCGGGCGCCGATGAACTCGATCGGGATCTCGCGCCCGGGCTCGCGGCCCGAGAGCGTGATCATGTCGCGCGCCAGGTCGACGATCCGGACCGGCTCGCCCATGTCCAGCACGAAGATCTCGCCTCGGCCGCCGATCGCGCCCGCCTGGACGACGAGCTGCGCCGCCTCCGGGATCGTCATGAAGAAGCGCGTCATCTCCGGGTGCGTCACCGTCACCGGCCCGCCCCGCTCGATCTGGCGGCGGAAGATCGTGATCACGCTCCCGGCCGACCCGAGCACGTTGCCGAAGCGCACGGCGACGAAGCGCGTGGACACGTCCCGCCGCGCCCCGTACGCCTCGACGATCCACTCGCAGATCGCCTTCGACTGCCCGTAGACCGCGGCCGGGTTCAGCGCCTTGTCCGTCGAGACGAGCACGAACCGCTCCGCCCCCATCTCGACCGCCACGTCGGCGACCACCTTCGTCGCGAGCACGTTGTTCCGCACCGACTCGAGCGGGTTCGCCTCGATCATCGGCACGTGCTTGTAGGCCGCGGCGTGGAAGACGACCGACGGCCGGTAGCTCTCGAAGAGCTGGCGCATCCTCGTCTCGCTCTTCACGTCGCCGAGCACCGGCACCGTGGCGGTGAAGCCGCGCTCGTGGACGAGCTCGCGCTCGAGCTCGAAGAGCGGCGTCTCGCCGTGGTCGACGAGCACGAGCCGCTTCGGGCCGACGCGCACGATCTGCCGGCAGAGCTCGGCGCCGATCGAGCCGCCCGCGCCGGTGACGAGCACGACCTCGTCCTTGAGGTACGACGCGATCGACTCGAGGTCGACCTCGACCGCCTCGCGCCCCAGGAGGTCCTCGACCTGTACGGGCCGGATCTGCGCGACGCTGACCCGGCCGGAGATGAGCTCGTGCAGGCCCGGCACGGTCTTGACCGGCACGCGCGCCTGGCGCGCCGCCTCGACGACGCGCTCGCGCAGCTCGCCCGGAGCGGAGGGGATCGCGATCAGGATCTCGTCCGGCGGGCTGTCGCGGAGGATGTGCGGGAGCTCGCCGGTCGTCCCGATCACGCGTACGCCCTCGAGCTGGATGTTCCGCTTCTTCGGGTCGTCGTCGATCAGCCCGATCGGCGTGTAGCGGAGCTCCGGCGTGCGCAGCATCTGCCGGACGACCTGCCATGCCGCGTCGCCGGCGCCGACGACGATCACCTCCTTGCCGCGCACGACGAGCCGGCCGGGCGCGGGCCGCTCGGTCACGGTGCGCGCGAGCAGGCGCGAGCCGGTCACGAACGCGAGCAAGAGCAGGAAGTCGAGCACCGCCACGCCGCGCGGGAGCGGGAAGCCGCGCACCGGATGCGCGAAGTACACCGTGAGGTCGGCGATGAGGCAGCCGATCGCGACGCCGCGCGCCGCGCCCCAGATGTCGCGTGTCGAGACGTAGCGCCACCACCGCCGGTAGAAGCCGGACAGGACGAAGACGACGAGCGTGATCGCGACGACGATCAGGATCGAGCGGTCGAAGAGGCGCCGGTACGGCGGCGGTACCCCGTGGTCCCACCGGAGCTGGAACGCGAGCCACCACGCGATCGCGATCAGCACCGCGTCGGCCGCGAGCTGCCACAGGCGATGCCGGGTGATCGGGATCACGACGGCACGCGTTCGCGGACGGCGGAGCGGACGGCCTCGACGACGCGCTCCTGCGCCGCCGGCTCGATCCCCGGCCAGAGCGGCAGGGCGAGGTTCTCGCGCGAGGCGCGTTCGGTCTCGGGAAGCGAGCCTGCCTCGTAGCCGAGGTATGCGAGCGCCGGCTGGAGGTGGAGCGGCGTGACGTAGTAGGAGGCGCAGCCGATCCCGGCCTCGTCGAGCGCGGCGCGCACCCGGTCTCGCTCCGGCGTCCGCACGACGAAGAGGTGGTAGACGTGGCGGCCGTCGTCGGGCGGCAGCTCCACGAGCTCGCCGAGGCCGAGCTCCGCATAGCGCAGGGCGGCCTCGCGGCGGAGGCGGTTCCACTCCGCGACGTGCGGGAGGAAGACGCGCAGCGCGGCGGCTTGGAGCTCGTCGAGGCGCGAGTTGTAGCCCACGAGCTGGAAGTCGCGCTTGTCGCGCGAGCCGTGGAAGCGGAGCAGCCGAATCCGCTCGCCGAGCTCCTCGTCGGTGACGGAGACGAGGCCGCCGTCGCCGAGCGCGCCGAGGTTCTTCGTCGGGTAGAACGAGAAGGTCGACGCGACGCCGGTGGTCGCGATCCCCTCTGCGCCGAAGGCCTGCGCGGCGTCCTCGACGACCGGGACGCCGAGGCCGGTCAGCTCGCCGAGCGGCGCCGGCCGACCGAAGAGGTGGACGGGGAGGATGGCCTTCGTCCGCTCGGTGACGCGGCGCGCCGCGTCGGCCGGATCGAGGTTCAGCGTGACCGGGTCGACGTCGGCGAAGACGGGCACCGCGCCGCGCTGCGCGATCGGCTCGGCGGTCGCGTAGAACGTGAAGGCCGGGCAGATCACCTCGTCGCCGGCCCCGATCCCGAGCGCGTTCAGCACGAGCGAGATCGCGTCCGTCCCGTTCGCGACCCCGATCGTCTGCGACACGCCGAGGAACGCGGCCGCCTCTTCCTCGAAGGCGCGCACCTCGGGGCCGAGGATGAAGCGCCCGCCGTCGAGGACGGCGCCCATTCGCTCCTTCAGCTCGGGGAGCAGCGGCCCGTACTGCGCCTTCGGGTTGAAGAGCGGGATCGAGGCCACAGCCGAGCCAGTTTACTCGGCGGCCAACCGGGCCCGGCGCGAGCGCCAGCGCAGGACGAGCCAGCCGGCGAGGAGCACGACGGCCACGACGACGGCGTAGTCGACGAAGCGGAAGTCGCGGTGGAAGCGCTCCCAGCTCCGCCCGAGTCCCCAGCCGGCGCCGGCGAACGCGAAGCACCAGACGGCCGAGCCTACGCCCGTCAGGACCGTGTAACGGCCGAACGGCATCCGGAAGATCCCGGCCGGGATGGAGACGAACGAGCGGGCGACGGGCGTGACGCGCCCGACGAAGACGGCCCAGTCCTCCCAGCGGTCGAACCAGCGCCGCGCCTTGGCGAGCTTCCGCTCGGAGACGCGGAACTTCCGGTCGCCGTAGAAGCCGATCGCCCAGCCGACAATCGCGCCGAGCAGATAGCCGATCGTGCCTGCGAGCGCCATTGCGAGGTAGGCGTCGAAGCCGGACGGGATGCGCGACCCGAACAGCGAGACGTGGCTCGCGAAGACGCCCGCCGCGAGCGCGCCGGCGTAGAGCATCACGAGCTCGCTCGCCGCGGGGAACACGGCGTCGAGGGCCATCAGCCCGAAGACCGCGTAGAGGCCGTGGTCGCCGACGAGCGTCGTCAGCGCGCTCGAGACGCTCGCGAGCGGCACGCGCGGAGATTACCCGCGCCGCACGCGGAAGGGCTTCGTGAGCGACATCGTCCCGAGCTCGTTCGTCGCCGTCACGCGCAGGACGTAGCGGCCGGCGAACACGAGTGTGCCGCGGTCGTCGCGCCCGTTCCACGTCAAGGGGACTGTCCCCGTGTCGAGGCTGC
>VAYE01000136.1 GCA_005883235.1 Actinomycetota bacterium | reverse complement strand
ACGACCGCGTCGCCGAGGTGTACCTCGAACGGCCGGAGAAGCGCTCGATCGCCGGGAACATCTACCTCGGCACGGTCGACAACGTCCTGCCCGGGATGGAGGCGGCGTTCGTCGAGATCGGGCTCGAGAAGAACGGGTTCCTGTACGTCGACGAGATCGTCGTCCCGGAGCTCGAGGGAAAGCGCCACGGCAAGAAGATCCAGGACCTGCTGAGCCGCGGCCAGACGATCCTCGTCCAGGCGGTCAAGGACCCGATGAAGACGAAGGGTGCGCGGCTGACGACCGAGATCTCGCTGCCGGGCCGCTTCGTCGTCCTCGTCCCGAACGGCGAAGGGCTCGGCGTCTCCCGCCGGCTCGACGACGACGAGCGGGCGCGGCTCAAGGACATCATCAAGAAGCTCGAGGTCGGCAAGGGCGGCCTCATCGTCCGCACCGCCGCCGAGGGCGCGTCCGCCGAGGACATCGAGCGCGACCTCGTCTTCCTGCAGCGCCTGTGGAGGACGATCGACGCACGCGCGAAGAAGGCCAAGGCGCCGGAGCTGATCTACCAGGAGGCCGAGCTGCCGCTCCGCGTCACGCGCGATCTCTTCGCGGGCGACTTCGAGCGCGCGCTCGTCGACCACGACCGCACCTACAAGCGGATCGTCGGGTATCTCAAGAAAACCTCGCCGCACATGGCCGAGCGGGTGGTGCGCTACAAGGAGAAGACGCCCCTCTTCGAGTTGAACGGCGTCGACGCCGAGATCCGCTCGACGCTCTCGCGCCGCGTCGACCTGCCCTCCGGGGGCTACCTCGTCTTCGACTACGCGGAGGCGTTCACCGTCATCGACGTGAACACCGGCCGGTTCGTCGGCTCCCGCTCGAAGAGCTCGGGCGCGCGGCTCGAGGACACGATCACGAAGAACAACCTCGAGGCGGTGAAGGAGGTCGTGCGCCAGCTGCGTCTGCGCGACATCGGCGGCATCATCGTCATCGACTTCATCGACATGGCGAACCCGAAGAACCGCCAGGCGGTGGAGGAGGCGTTCCGCACCGAGCTCGAGCGCGACCGGACGAAGACCTACGTCGTCGAGATCTCGCCGCTCGGGCTCGTCGAGATGACGCGCCAGAACGTGACCGACGGCCCGCGCGAGATCCTCACCAAGAAGTGCCCCACCTGCGGCGGCGACGGCATCGTCGTCTCCGAGACGACGGCGGCGGTCGACGTTGAGCGGCGCCTGCGGGCGCTGGCGGCGGGTTCGCGCAAGCAGGCCTTCCGCGTCGAGCTGAACGCGAAGGTGGCCGCCATGCTGGTCGGTCCGAGCGGTCTGCGGCTCGTCGAGCTCGAGGAGCAGACGAAACGCCGCTTCTTCATCGTGCCGAAGGAGAACGTCCATGCCGACCACCTCGTCGTGCTCGCCGAGGGCAAGCTCGAGGAGCTCGCGCCGAAGATTCCGGTCGAGGAAGGCGCGCAGCTGCAGCTCCAGCTGGTCGAGGTCGGGCTCCACGATCCGACCTCGGCCGTGGGGAAGGTGGACGGCTACGACGTCTCCGTCGCGGGGGCCGCGAGCCTCGTCGGCAAGAAGGTGAAGGTTCGCGTCGAGCGGGCTCTCGACGGCACCGCCTACGCGTCGCTCGTCGGCCGCAAGACGGCCGAGGGACCGATCACGGCCGAGGCCGAGGCGGAGAAGCCGACCCGCAAGCCGCCTGCGCGCAAGGGGGCCGAGGCCGCCGAGCCGGAGGCGCCTGAAGAGGAGCAGGTGGAGGAGCCGGAGGCCGAAGCCGAGGTGGCTGCGGAGGAAGAGCCGCCGGCCGAGCAGACGCCCAAGAAGCGGACGAGACGGGGCTCTCGCGGCGGCAAGGGCCGGAAGAAGAAGACCCCGGCCGCGGAGGCCGCCGCGGCCGACGGCGAGGCGCCTGTTACAGAGGCGCCGACCATCCACGTGCCCGCCCCGGATCTCGGAACGGAGGAGCCCGAGGCAGAAGCGGAGACGCCGTCCGAGAACGGCGCCGAGCGGCCGCCGGCGAAGAAGCGGACGAGGCGCGGCTCGCGCGGCGGGCGCAACCGGCGCAAGAAGACCGAGGCAGCCCCGCAGAACGGGAACCCGGACGACGGCGCAGCCGCTGCCCCGGCGGGCGACTCGGACTACGTGCCGATGTCTGAGTGGATCGACGACCTCGAGAAGTAATCGGTCGCGAAAACAGCGATTGCGCCGAGCACGACGGCCGCCCACGTCCAGTTCCAGTGCAGGCTCAGGACGCCGGGCACCTCGGTCGTCGTCCACCCGCGCTTGACGACCTGCTCGAGCCAGGCGTCGTTGACGATGTTCGCGACGCCCCAGGCGAGGAGCAGCGCGGCGTACGCCGTCGCCGCGACGCGCAGGGCGGGTTGACGAATCGGCACGCGGAGGGCGAGCAGCGCCGAGACGGCCAGCAGCAGCCCGTCCAGCCCGTGATGGTGACCCAGGTGGACAGCGGGGTGGAGGCCGGCGACTCCCGGCTGGGAGCGCAGCTCGTTCGTCTGGAAGATCTGGCCCAGCACCGGCACGCCGCCGAACGAGAAGCCGAGGTTGGCGGCGATCCACGGCAGCGCCACGAGCACGAGGACGACGACGACCGCGAGCCGAAGCCGATCCCCCGGTAGCGGTCTCCAAGGTCGAGGACGGCCGAGGCTCAGGAAGACCGCCAGGAGGACGCCGACCGCGGCGGCCGCGTTGATCGGCCGTGCGTCGAGGTTCGACTCCCGGACGACGCCTGGGACGAACGCGAACGCGCAAAGGACGAGCGCCGCGAGAGCGACCGCCGCCGTCCGTCGCCGCGGGCGCCGTTCGTACGACGACACGAGGGTCGCGATCGCGATCATCGCCGCCGGGAAGTTCAGGAACGTGAGCGTGCGAGAGGCGCCGTCCGCCGCGCCGTGCTCGTGCACGTGGTAGAGCTCGCCGGGCGGAATCCGCCAGTACGTGACGAGGATCTCGATCGCGACCACGGCGAGGAGGACCCAGATCGCGAGCACCTCTGGCCACGCCCGGCTTTCGCTAAACTGGCGCGGCTCGCGGGCAGTAGCCCGCGTTTCCGTGCCTGGGTCCATGAGCTACGCGATCATCTCACTCGGCGGCAAGCAGTACCGCGTCCAGGTAGGACAGCGGCTGCTCGTCGACCGCCTCGGCACCGACGAGGGCAAGAGCTTCACGCCGGACGTCCTGCTCGTGGGCGGCAACGGCCAGCCCGATCTGAGCCCGAAGGCGGGGCTCGTCAGCGCCCGCGTGGTGGGACATGTGCGCGGCCCGAAGATCAGAATCGGCAAGTACCGGCCGAAGAGCGGCTACCGGCGGCACACGGGCTTCCGCGCCGCCCTCTCGCAGATCGAGATCGAGTCGATCGGCGCGAAGAGGGCCGCCGCGCCGAAGGAGCAGCCCGCGGAGGAGAAGCCGAAGCCTGCGGCCGCCGCACCGAAAGGTCTGCCCAAGGGCTATGAGGACATGACCGTCGCTCAGATTGCGGACGGGTCGCCGGGCTGGCGCCGTCCGCAGCTCGAGGCCGCCCTCGAGTACGAGCGCGCGCACGCGAACAGGAAGGGCGCAGTCGCGGCCTTGGAGGCGGCGCTGGCCGCGAAGGAGGAAGGCTAGATGGCTCACAAGAAGGGCCTTGGCTCGTCCAGGAACGGGCGCGACTCGAAGCCGAAGATGCTCGGCGTCAAGGTGTTCGCCGGCCAGCAGGTGAGCGCCGGGTCGATCATCGTGCGCCAGCGCGGCACGCGGTTCCGGCCCGGGACCGGCGCGAGCATCGGTCGCGACGACACGATCTTCGCGCTCCGCGACGGCAAGGTGGAGTTCAGCCGGAGCGGCGACCGCCGGTTCATCTCGGTCGCCGACTAGTCGGCGAGCCGACCCGCGCGCCCCCTTTCGCCCCTTGCAACAGACTGTTGCAAGGGCTCTTCGGGGCAGGATGCGAGCCGCCGGGTCGAATCCGCGTCCCCTTTCCGACTTTGCAACAGACTGTTGCAAGGGGTCGTGGGTGGGCACGCGGCCGTCCGACTAGTCTGAGCGCCATGTTCCACGACCGGGCGCGGATTCGCGTCCAGGCCGGCCGAGGCGGCGACGGTGGGCTCAGCTTCCGCCGCGAGAAGCACGTGCCGAAGGGCGGCCCCGACGGAGGGGACGGCGGCCGTGGGGGCGACGTCGTGGTCGTCGCCGACCCCGACCGGCGCGACCTCTCGCGCTTCGCGCGGGAGAAGTCGTTCCAGGCCGGTCGCGGCGGCTCGGGCCGGGGTCGCCAGCAGCACGGAGCCGACGGCGACGGCGTCGAGCTGCGGGTTCCCGTCGGCACCCAGGTCCTGGACGAGGACGGCCGCCTGATCGTCGATCTCGCCGGCCCGGGCGCGCATGCCCTCGTCGCCCGCGGCGGCGGAGGCGGTCGCGGAAACCGTCGCTTCGCGACGCCGACGCGGCAGGCGCCACGGTTCGCCGAGACAGGCTTACCCGGCGAGGAGATCTGGCTCGAGCTGCGGCTGAAGCTCCTCGCCGACGCCGCGCTCGCCGGGCTGCCGAACGCGGGCAAGTCGTCGCTCCTCGCGCGGATCTCGAACGCGCGCCCGAAGGTGGCCGACTATCCGTTCACGACGCTCGCGCCGGTGCTCGGGACGGTGGACGCGCCCGACGGCCGCCAGCTCACCGTCGCGGACGTGCCGGGGCTGATCGAGGGCGCGAGCGAGGGCGTCGGCCTCGGCCACGAGTTCCTCGCGCACCTCGAGCGCGCGCGGCTCCTCGTCCACGTAATCGACGCGGCCGCCGGCGACGCCGAGAGCCAGTTCCGGACGATCGACCATGAGCTCGCCGCCTACGGCGCGGGCCTCGAGGAGCGGCCGCAGGTCGTCGTCTTGAACAAGATCGACCTGCTCCCCGAGGAGCCGCGGGCACAGGGGCCGTGGGACGAGGATCCCCGCGTGCTGCGCACGTTCGCGCTCTCGTGTGCGACCGGCGCGGGAGTCGAGGAGTTCCGCCGGGCGCTCTTCGAGCTCTGCCTCTCGGAGCAGCCCGCTCCCGCCCCGGCCGG
>VAYE01000135.1 GCA_005883235.1 Actinomycetota bacterium | reverse complement strand
GTTCGCCCCCGCAGCTCGATCGTCCGGCTCTCGTCGGCGAGGAGCGTGGCGGGCTCGAGCTCCTCGAGCGGCGACTCGCGGGCGAACGGGTCGCGGCTGTCGCCGTAGTCGTGGTTCCCGAGGACCGCGTAGCAGCGCGGCAGCCGGGCGACGAGCTCGCGAAGGCGCGGCTCGCCCTGGGGTCGCGAGAGGAGGTCGCCGCTCACGCACACGAGGTCGGGGTGCCGCGCCGCGGCCCAGTCGACGGCCTTCTCGACGGCCTTGCCACCCCGCGACGGCACTCCGAGGTGGAGGTCCGAGAGGTGCGCGATCCGCAGGCCTTCGAGCTCTTCCGGCAGCCCGCGAACCGGAGTCGCGACGGTACGAAGCCGCACCCAGCCCGCCTCGAAATGGCCCCAGGCCAGCGCCGCCCCAGTGGCGGTGGCCAGACTCCCGACGACACCTCGCACCTTCAAGAGAGCTCCGGCGCGCCCGTCCTGGGGGACCGACGCGCCGGAAACCGCCCCTCCAAAGAGGCTGAGATGCCGCGCCGCGCGAGAACTTGCGGTTTGCCGCTCAGACTTCGAGCTTCTCGAGCACCGGCTGCACCGAGACCACGTGCCGCTTGAACTTGAGCTCGGACTCCTCGAGCCCCGCCGCGACCCCGACGAGCTGCGAGAGGTGCAGGATCGGCATCGCGAAGTCCCGGCCGGTCGTCTTGCGGAGCTTCGACTGCCAGGCGTCGAGCGACAGGTGGCAGAGCGGGCACGGCGTCACCATCGCGTCTGCTCCGGCGTCGACCGCCTGCTCGATGGGCTGGATCAGCTCACCGAGCGCGACCTCCTCGCGCGCCTGGATGATCGGGAACCCGCAGCACTTCACCTTCGCCGGGTAGTCGATCGCCTCGCCGCCGCAGGCCTCGATGATGCGCTCGAGCGACCACGGCCGGTCAGGATCCTCGAAGCCGAGGAGCTTCGACGGGCGCAGGATCTGGCACCCGTAGAACGGCGCGATCTTGAGCCCCTTCAGCCCCTTGTGGGCCGCCTGCTGGAGCAGCTCGTAGCCGGGGCCGTCGGCGATCTCCCACAGGAGATGGCGGACGTCGACGCCGCCGCGGTAGCGCGGCACGCCCACCGCCTCCAGGTTCTGGTTCACGCGCGCGAGGAGCTCGTCGTCGTTTTGGAGCATGACGTTGGCCTGGCGCAGGTTGAGCGTGCAGACGTTGCAGATCGTGAGCAGCGTGTCCGCTCCGGTCTCCTCCGCGTAGGCCAGGATGCGCGCGTTCAGGTGCAGGTAGTAGTCCGGCTCGGCCTCGTGGATGTCACCGGCGCCGCAGCACGTGACCGTCTGCAGCTCTACGAGCTCGAGCCCGACCTTCGGCGCGAGCGCCTGCGTCGAGGTGTCGAGCTCCTTCGCCGAGAGCGAGGCGAGACAGCCCTTGTAGTACGCGACCCTGCGCATCAGCCTTCCTCTCGTACCGGATCGTCGTGCCGCTCGTAGCGCGCGATCGCGCGCTCCCCCTGGACGATTCCGAGCGCACCGTCCCGTCCCTGCAGCTTGACGAGGTTGTAGAGCGCGCGCGACTCGTCGACGTTCTCCGCCACGTGCGGCGGCACCGGCGGCGGGACCTTCCCGTGCTTCGCGAGGTCGATCGCAAACGCCGTCTGCTTGATCGCCGAGACGACGCCCTGCGTCTTCGGGACGAGCTCCATCTCGCGGAGCCAGCCCGTCGTCTTCGCCGAGTTCACGAACCACTTCGCGTGCTTGGCGCCCATGTCGCGGTCGATCCCGAGCCGGATCGACTCCGCACCGAGCTTCGCGATCGCATCGCGCGGGTCGACTCCCTTCGGGCACCGCTCGGTGCAGAAGTAGCAGCGCGTGCAGTCCCAGATCCCGTGCTCGGAGTTGTAGAGCTCGAGCCGATCGACCGTGGCGCGGTCACGCGGGTCGCCGACGAAGCGGAAGCCCTTCGCGAGCGCCTGCGGGCCGAGGAACTCGGGATCGGACTCCATCGAGTTGCACTCCGACACGCAACAGCCGCAGTTGATGCAGAGCGACTCCTTGTGGATCGCGTTCATGCGCTGCTGCGAGACGATCCGCTCCTTCTCCTCGACCTCGTCGTAGCCCGGCTCGAGCCACGGCTTCATGGCGCGGAACTTCTCCCAGAACGGCGCCATGTCGACGACGAGGTCCTTCACGATCGGCATGTTCCCCATCGCCGAGATCACCGGCACGTGACCCGCGTCGACGATCGGCTTCATCCGCTCCTTGCAGGCCAGGATCGCGCGGCCGTCCATGCGCATCCCGCACGAGCCGCAGATCATCATCCGGCAGCTCTTGCGGTAGGCGAGCGTGCCGTCGATGCGGTCCTTGACGAGGTCGAGCACGTCCAGGAGGCAGGCCCACTCCGGAGCCTCGAGCTCGTAGGTGACGAGCTTCCGCTCACCGGTCTCGCCGTGGACGCGCCAGATCTTGAGCGCGACCTCCATCGTCGCGGACTCGGTGGGAACGGCGACTTCGGTCACTGGCCCGCGAGCTTCGTCACGTCGAAGACCTTGTCAGAGGGCGGAGTCTTGATCGAGACGGCCGGGCCAAAGCCGTACAGCACCATGGTCACCGTCACGGTCGGCTGGCCGGGGGCGAAGCGCTGCGAATAGCTCTCCTTGCGAACGAGCCCCTTCCCGTCGACCCAGGCCTCGACGGACATCGTCTTCTGCCCGGTGAGCTCGACGAGCTTGTGGAGCGTCTTGGCGGCCGAGCCGTTCGCCTTGTCGGCCGCCGCCTGCAGGTCGATCGTTGCGTGGTAATGCGTCGTCTTGACCCCCCGAACGGCTTCCGTGCCGACCTTCTCGGGCGTGCCCGTCGAGCCCCGTAGGAACGAGAGCGAGCTCTGCGGACTCATGTTCTGGAGGCTCTCGAGGTCGATCCCCTGCGCCTTCAACGCCTTCTCGAGGTCGATCTTGATCCAGTCCTTGCCTTTCGGGAAGCTCGGGTCGGAGTGGAAGACCGGCGACCTCATGTACATCACCAACCCCTGCATCACTGCGTCCATGTGGATCGACTTGCCCTTCGCGTGGAGATCCATCGACAGCCGGCCGGCCGAGCCGTCGTTGTCGAAGAGGCCGCTCCCTGTGCCCTGCACGCCTCCGCCGACCATCGCGAAGTCGACCTTGACGCTCCCCTGCTTCGCCGTCTTCGCGGCCGCGCTCGCGACCGGGTCGAGCGACAGCGCGCCTCCTCCGCCGCCGCAGGCGGCCAGCAGGAGCGCCATGGAAACGAGAGCGAGCACTCGGCTCATCAGTACGTCCTCTCCTGTGGCTCCCACTTGGTAACCGTGACGGGCTTCCAGTCGAGGCTCGGCCGCCCCTCCTCCCAGGTCACCATGGT
>VAYE01000134.1 GCA_005883235.1 Actinomycetota bacterium | reverse complement strand
GTTCGTCGACCTCGTCGGGTCGACGGAGTTCCTCAGCGGCAGCGATCCGGAGGTCGTGCGGCGGCGCGTGACGCGCTTCTTCGAGCAGGTCTCGGGGTGCATCGAGACCCACGGCGGCACGGTCGAGAAGTTCGCCGGCGACGCGGTGATGGCCGCCTTCGGGGTCCCTCGCGCGCACGAGGACGACGCGGAGCGGGCGGTGCGCGCGGCGCTCGCGATCATGGAGTCGGTCGAGGTGCTCGGCCTCGAGGTGCGGATCGGCGTCGAG
>VAYE01000133.1 GCA_005883235.1 Actinomycetota bacterium | reverse complement strand
CCGGCTGGCCCGCGAGTTCGCCGCGGGGCTCGAGGGCGCGACGGTGCTCGCCGGCCGCTGCCTTCCCTACGGCGAGGGGATCACCTACTGGCCCCTGGCCGAGATGGTCAAGTCGGCGGCGGGAATCGACGACGACGACTCGTCCGAGGAGGCGATCGAGAAGCTGCGGGCGACCTGCGAGATCGAGGCGGTCGCCGACCTGCTCGGGCTCGCGTCCGGGATCCTGGCGGCGGTCGAGGGCGAGCGCAGCCGGGAGGAGCTCGCCTGGGCTGCGCGCGCCTGGGCGCAGAAGCTCGCCGAGGTCCAGCCGCTCGTCCTCGTCTTCGAGGACATCCACTGGGCCGAGGAGCCGCTCCTCGAGCTCGTCGAGCATCTCGCCGGCTGGGTGCGCGACGCTTCGCTCCTGCTCGTCTGCCTCGCGCGGCCCGAGCTGCTCGAGGTCCGGCCCGACTGGGGCGGCGGCCGCGTCCGCGCGGCGGCAATCGAGCTCGAGCCGCTCCCGCCGGCCGAGAGCGAGCAGCTGGCCGACGCCCTTCTCGCGGCGCACCGGCTGCCGGCCGACGTGCGCGAGCTCGTGCTCGAGAAGGCGGAGGGAAACCCGCTCTTCGTCGAGGAGACGATCCGGATGCTCGTCGAGGAGGACGGAGGTCCGGCGGGCCTGATTCCGGACACGCTGCAGGCGCTCATCGCCGCGCGCATCGACCGGCTTGCACAACCGCAGAAGACGCTGCTCCAGCAGGCATCCGTCATGGGCCGGATCTTCTGGCCGAGCGCGGTCGAGCGACTCGTGCCCGACCTCGGCGATCTCGAGCCGCTCCTCGACGACCTGCTCTTCCGGGAGTTCGTCCTCGAGGAGCCGCGCTCGACGATCTCGGGCGAGCGCGCGTACCGGTTCAAGCACGTGCTGATCCGCGAGGTCGCCTACTCGACTCTCGCGAAGTCGGCCCGCGCCGAGCTGCACGAGGGCTTCGCGGGCTGGCTAGCCGAGCGGACCGGGGAGGAGCTCCTGGAGATCCGTGCCTACCACCTCGAGCAGGCCTGCGCCATCCATTTCGAGCTCGACGGCTCGTGCCCGCCGGAGCTCGCGCGGGGCGCCGCCGAGGCGCTGGAGGCGGCGGGCCGCCGCGCGCTCTCACGCGAGAGCTTCCAGACGGCGCGCCGCGTCCTCCTCCAGGCCGTCGAGCTCTGCCCGACGCTCGAGCGCCGCTACCTCGCGGCCCGCGCGGCCTGGCGGCTGGCGGATTACCCGGTCGTCGCGGTCGAGATGGAGGACGTGCGTGCGGCTGCCGCGGAGGCACAGGACCGGCGGCTCCACGGCCGCGCGCTGACCGCGCTCGCCGAGGTGGCCCTGAACCAGGGTGCGGATGCGGCCCGGGCTCGCGAGCTCGCGGACCAGGCGCTCGAGAAGCTCGCCGACGAGGCCGACGCGGACGCGCAGTTCGAGGCGCTGAGCACCCGGGCGCAGGTCTCCTCATGGCTCGGCGAGTCCGACGAGGTGCTGCGGTACATGGAGCAGGCGCTGACCGTCGCGACGGTGGCCGGACGCAAGGATCTCGAGACGCTCGCGGCGCAAGGTCTCGCGATGAGCTACCTCACGCGTCTCGAGCTCGACCGCGCCGAGCACCTGATCCGGCGGGCGCTTACGCTGGCCGACGAGAGCGGGAGCATCCGCGCCCGGGCGGCGGCGCTCGGCTCGGCCGGCTCGCTCCACCTCCTGCGCGAGGAGGTCGACGAGGCCGAGGCCTCCTTCTCCGAGGAGCTGCGTCTCTTCGACGAGCTCGGCGTCGCACAGAACGCCGCACACGCTCGGATGATGCTGGCGCGAGTAGCAGAGCGGCGCGGCGACGACGACTCGGCCGAACGGCTGCTCCGCGAGGCGATGCGCATCCTCCGGCCTCTCGGCGACCGCGCCTTCCTCTGCGAGGTCGAGCGCCGGCTGGCGCAGCTCCTCGTCCGGGCGGGCCGGATCGACGAGGCGGAGCGGGTTGCCCTCAGCGCGCTCGAGACCGTGGGTCCAGAGGACGTCACGTCCCTCATCACGACCACGATGGCGCTCGGGGTCGTCCGGGCGGCTCAGGGCCGAGACGACGAGGCCGAGCAGCTCATGCGCGAGGCGGTCGAAGGCGCCGGCCCGTTCAAGCTCTTCGCGATCGAGCCGCTGCTGACGTTCACCCAGTTCCTCAAGGACCGCGGCCGCCTCGACGAGGCCGCTCCCTACGAGGCGCGCTGGGCCGAGCTCTCGCCCGCCGTCGCGAAGAGAGCCGCCCGAATCGCCTGATTCGACGCCTCGTCCGGCGACTCGGTGATCACCGTCGCCGGGCGCTCGAACCGCGCCAGCGCCTCGCCGAGCGGCTCGGCCCGCAGTGTCCCCTCGCCGTAGGGCAGGTGCTTCGTCTCGTTCCGGTTGGCGTAGGCGATGTCGGAGAAGTGGATGTGGAAAGGGGCGCCCGGGTCGAGCACGTCGTCGGCGGCCTCCAAGACTTCCACGAACGGCTCGGCGCTCGTGAAGGCGCCGTCCGACGTCGCGTGCATGTGCGCGAAGTCGAGCACGGGGCGCACCCAGCCGCAGCGGCGCGAGATCTCGACGACGTCCTCGGCGGTGCCGAGCTCGCGCACGCGCCCCATCACCTCGATGCCGAACGGAACCGCGCGGTCTTTCTTCTCCAGCCGCTCGCGGAGCTCGCCGAGCTGCTCGCACACGGAGTCGATGGCCTCTTCCCGCGTGCGCCCGAGCAGGAAGCCCGGGTGGAAGACGACGAGCTCGGCGCCGGCGGCCTTCGCGATCCCGGCCGAGTGGTCCAGCATCCCGACCGCCATGTTGAGCTTCTTCCCGCGCTCGGCGTGGCCCATGAAGCCGGCGATCGGCGCGTGGATGGACAGCGCGATTCCGTGCTCGCGCGCGAGCTCGCCGAGCCGGGCGGCGAAGTCGTAGTCCATCCAGAATCGACTCTCGAAGTCGATCTCACAGGCCGTGTAGCCGCGCTCGAGCAGGAGCTCGACCGCCGCCTCGGGGCTCTCCTGAGAGGGCACGCGCGCCGGCCCGAACCTGAGCTCGCCCATGCCCCGCACGCTAGCCGATTGAAGCCCGCACGCTCCGTCCGACGCCGTTCCTACCCTGCTTTCATGGCGAAGCGCCCCACGCGGATCGACCTCCTCGAGCTCGACATCGACCTCCGCCTCTCGGATCTCTGGCGGGAGGCGGGCGAGATCACCGACTGGAACATCGACGTCGTCGCGGCCTTCATGCGGGCCGCCTACGGCAAGGGCTACTGCGACGCGCTGACCGAGGACGCGCCGGGTTCCCTCTGCCACGACCACGGCTACCGGATCCCGGGTCGCCGCCCTGCGCCGACGCGCGAAGCGTAGACGGCTAGAATCGCCGCGTGGGCGGCAAACGGAGCCCGGCGCGGCTCGTCGTCGCGCTCTCGGTCGCGGCGGTCCTCGCCATCTTCCTCGTCTACACGGCCCTCGCGGGCGGCGGCACGCCGTCGCTCAGGCCGAGCCAGCTCGCCGGGCACACGGAACGAGTCTCGCTCGTCGGCAGGGTCGTCGGCCCCGTCACAGGCCAGTCGCACGGCGCCGGGATGCACTTCAAGGTGCAGGACATCGGCGGCAAGACCACCGTCCCCGTCCTCTACCACGGCTCCGTCCCCGACCTCTTCCGCACCGGCCGGCACGTCGTCGTCGACGGGCGCCTGCGG
>VAYE01000015.1 GCA_005883235.1 Actinomycetota bacterium | reverse complement strand
CGGCGCGACGCTTCCGGCTGCGCCCGCTCGTCGGCCGGGGATCGGAGGCACTGTGAGCGCGCTCCTCGAGGCCCGCGACCTGAACGTCTGGTTCGACCTCGAGGGCGGCGCGACGCTGCACGCCGTCCAGGGCGTGAGCTTCTCGCTGGAGCCGGGCGAGCGGCTCGGCCTCGTCGGCGAGTCGGGTTGCGGGAAGACGACGACCGCGCTCGGGCTCCTCGGCCTCCTGCCTTCGAGCGCGGAGGTCGCGGGCGAGGTGCTCTTCCGGGGCGAGGACGTGCTCCGCGGCGGCGAGGAGTCGGTGCGGCCGCATCGGTGGGTCGACGTGGCGATGGTCTTCCAGGGCGCGATGAACTCCTTCAACCCCGTCCGCACCGTGGGCGCGCAGATCGTCGAGGCGCTGGAGCTGCACGGCCTCGCCGAGGGCGCCACGGCCCGAGCACGGGCGGGGAGACTCCTCGAATCGGTCGGGATCCCGGCCGACCGGGCTCGGCGCTACCCACACGAGTTCTCCGGCGGCATGCGCCAGCGCGCCGCGATCGCGATGGCGCTCGCCTGCGAGCCGAGCATTCTCATCGCCGACGAGCCGACCACGGCGCTCGACGTGATGGTGCAGGCGCAGATCCTCGAGCTCCTCGACGGGCTGTGCCGCGACTTCGGGCTCGCCCTGATCCTCGTCACGCACGACCTGCCGGTCGTCGCGCAGCTCTGCGACCGCGCCGGGGTGATGTACGCGGGCGAGATCGTCGAGGAAGCCTCCGTCGAGACGCTCTTCCACGCGCCGCGCCACCCGTACACGCGACTGCTGTTCGCCGCGACACCCGACCTGCACGACGACGGCGCGCCGGTGGCGTCGATCCCCGGCGCCCCGCCGCGCCTCGACCGCCCGCTCGTCGGCTGTCCGTTCCGTCCCCGCTGCGACCGGGCCTTCGGCCGCTGCGCCGACGAACGGCCGCTGCTGAAGCGCCTCGAGCCCGCCCACGCGGCGGCGTGCCACCTGAACGACGTGCCCGCCGAGGTGCCCGCGTGAGTGCGAACGGCTCGAAACCGCTCCTCGAGGTCGAAGGCCTCGTCGTCCGCTACCCGGTGCCGCGGGGCATGGTCGGCACGCTCGCCCGGCGGCCACGGAAGTCGGTCCACGCCGTGGACGGCGTGTCGTTCTCCCTTCGGCCCGGCGAGATCCTGGCGCTCGTCGGCGAGTCGGGCTGCGGCAAGACGACGACGGCTCAGACGCTGCTGCGGCTCGTCGAGCCGGAGGCGGGCGCGATCCGCTTCGAAGGACGCGACCTCTCGGGCCTCTCGGCGCGCGAGCTGCGGCCGCTCAGGCGGCGCATGCAGCTCATCTACCAGGATCCGTACGAGTCGCTCGACCCGCGACTTCGCGTCCGCCAGACGGTCGAGGAGCCGCTGCTCGTCCACCGGATCGCCGGCTCGCGCCGCGAGCGCGCCGAGCGGGTCCGGGAAGCTCTGGAGCGGGTCGAGATGCAGCCCGCCGAGCTCTTCCTCGACCGCTTCCCGCACGAGCTCTCCGGCGGCCAGCGGCAGCGGGTCGCGATCGCGGCGAGCCTCGTCCTCGAGCCGCGACTGCTCGTCGCCGACGAACCTGTCTCGATGCTGGACGTCTCCGTTCGGGCCGGGATCCTGCGCCTCCTCGACGGGCTGCGCGAGGGCGGTCTCGGGATCCTGATGATCACGCACGACCTCTCGACCGCGGCGCGCTTCTCCGACCGGATCGCGGTGATGTACCTCGGCCGGATCGTCGAGGAAGGTCCGGCGCACGAGGTCGTCCACAACCCGCAGCACCCGTACACGAAGGCGCTGCTCTCGGTCGTCCCGAAGCGCGATCCGCGCGACCGAATGCGCCCCCAGATCCTGCGCGGCGAGCCGCCGGACGCAGTCCGGATCCCGTCGGGGTGCCGCTTCCATCCGAGGTGCCCGATCGCGATCGACGTGTGCCGGAAAGAGGACCCGCGGCTCGAGCGGCCTCGCGAGGCAAGGACACCCGACCATGCGGCGGCCTGTCTGCTTGCCTAACTTCGAGCCTACGGTTCTCTAACAGCGCCGCCCTACGCTCCAGTCGTGGTCGCACGCCCGCTCGCAGTCGCCGCGCTCGCCGTGCTCGCGGCCGCCGCCGCGCGAGGCGGGACAGCTCCGGTGCGCGCGACGTGGGTGGCTCGCTGCGGGTCGCGCGCGGCGCTCGAGGACGCCTACCCGGCCTGGTCGCCGGACGGGCGGAACGTCGCATACACGACCTCCAGCCTCGTTTCGGGACGCCGTGACGGTCGGGTGGGGCTGTGGCTCGTCGATCCCGCGACCGCGCGACGGCGTCAGCTCGTCGCCTCGCCCGCCGAGTGGCCCGCTTGGTCGCCGAACGGGAAGCTGCTCGCCTACACGCAGCGTGACCGCCTCTTCGTCCTCCGCGTGTCGGGTGGGAGGCCGCGTGTGCTCCTGCGCCGGCGCGGGGAAGAGCTCGCCGCGCCGGCGTGGTCGCCCGACGGCGGGTCGATCGCCTTCGTGCGCGGGAAACGGGCTGGGTTCCGGCTCGTCGCCGTCGATGCGAGCGGCAAGAGAGAGCGTGTACTTGCGCAGAAGGCGTACCCGCTCGGCGCGAGCTGGTCACCCGACGGCCGCCAGGTCGCGTTCACCCGCCTCGTGCAGGGCGCGGACCGACGGATCCCCGAGGTCGTCGTGAGCGACCTCGCCGGGCACGAGCACGTGGTGAACGACAGCGGCTTGGTCGCATTCGACCCCGCCTGGTCGCCCGACGGATCGCGACTCGCGTACAGCTACAAGGGCGACGCCTCGGGGGCGGCGATCGCCGTCTCGCGCCCGGACGGCTCCGGGCTGCGGGTCTACACCAGGCCGTTCGCGGCGAACGAACGCCCCTCGTGGTCGCCCGACGGATCTCGGCTGGCGTACTCGAGCTCGGCCTCGTTTCAGGGGGGCTACCTCGGCGAGATCCGGACGCTCGATACGGTCTCTGGACGCGTACGGAGGCTGACGTTCCACTGCCGCTGGGCGACGCAGTACCCAGCTGACTGGGGCGTCTCCGACTTCCGTGACGTCGTCTTCGACGTCGGCCGAAGGAACGAGCTCGACGGCGGGAGAGGAGACGACCTGCTCTTCGGAGGGCCGGGTGCCGACCTGCTCGACGGCGGGCCGGGGCGGGACTATCTCGACGGCGGTCCCGGTCCCGACACCATCCTCGCCGCCGACGGCGCGCGCGACACCATCCGCTGCGGCCCCGGCCGCGACCGAGTCTTCGCGGACAGGGTCGACACGGTCTCGCGGGACTGCGAGATCGTCTCCCGCACGTAGCGGCGTATCGTTCTACGCATGGCCGAGACGCTCGACAGCCGCGCACTCGGCGCCGTCAGCGACGTCGTCGTCACGATCGCGGCCGAGCACCGCTTCGAGCCCGTGCTCGAGCAGCTCGCCGACGCCGCGCGCCAGCTCGCCGGCGCGCGCTACGCGGCGATCGGCGTTCCCGACGGCGAGGGTGGGTTCTCGCACTTCATCACCTCGGGGATGACGCAGAAGCAGTACGACGCGATCGGCGAGCTGCCGCGCCAGCACGGGCTGCTCGGCGCGATGCTCGAGACGGCCGAGAGCCACCGCTTCCCCAACATCCAGAAGCACCCCCGCTTCGAGGGCTGGCCCGACGAGCATCCGAACATGCGCTCGTTCCTCGGCGTGCCGATCGCCTCGCAGGGCGACGTGATCGGCGCCTTCTATCTCACCGACAAGAAGGGTCCGCGGGGCGCGGTCTTCAGCGACGCCGACCTCGAGCTGATCGAAACGCTCTCCGCCCACGCCGCCGTGGCGATCGACAACGCGCGGCTCTACGAGCGGAGCCGCGAGCTGACGGTGGTCGAGGAGCGGAACCGGAGCGCGATGGCGGAGATGCGGTCGCTCATCTTCGAGCTGCGTCCGGGCGACGTCGTCGCCGACGGCCTCGCGGTCACGCTCCAGAAGCACATCGACGTCCTGCGACGCGTGTACGGCACGGAGATCGAGCTCAAGCTCGACGGCGCGCCACAACGCTCGCCCGATGCAGCGGTCCAGCGCGAGATCTTCCGAATCGCGCAGGAGGCGATTGCGAACGCGCTCAAGCACTCCGGCGCCGAGCACGTGCGCGTCTATCTGGAGGAGAGACGGAACCACCTACGCGTCACGATCCACGATGACGGCTGCGGCTTCGACGCGGAGGGTCCACAAGCACGGCGACGGCTCGGACTCATCTCGATGCGCGAGCGCGCAGAGGAAATAGGCGGCGCAATGGAAGTGCGCTCGGAGCCGAGGGTCGGAACCACCGTCACGATGGAAATCGACCTCGGATCTCAGGCTTGAAAGTCGACGGGGAAAAGATCCGCGTCCTGATCGCCGACGACCACGAGGTCGTCCGGCATGGGCTGCGGCTTTTCCTCGATCTGCTCGAGGACGTCGAAGTCGTGGGCGAAGCCGAAAATGGCCGCGCCGCGATTGCCCAAGCGCGAGAGCTGCAGCCCGACGTGGTCGTCATGGATCTGGTCATGCCGGAGCTCGACGGAATTGCGGCCACCGAAGCGCTCCGCGAGCAGGCGCCGGATGTCAAGGTCCTCGCCCTCTCGACCTTCAATGACGAGGACCACGTCCTCCCGACGCTCGCCGCGGGCGCCTCCGGATTCCTCACGAAGGACACCCGTCCGGAAGAGATCGCGCACGCGATCCGGAGCGTGTTTCGCGGGGATCCCGTGCTCTGCACCGAGGCCACTCGGCGCGTGCTCCGCCGCGTCCACGGCGAGCACGTTCGCCCCGAGGGAACGGTCACTGTTCTCTTCACCGATATCGAAAGCTCGACGCCGCTCGTCGAGCGGCTCGGCGACGAGCAGGCTCGCGAGCTCTTCCTCGAGCACGACCGGATCGTCCGCGAAACGCTCGAGCGCACCGGAGGCATCGAGGTGGAGCGCGAGGGCGACAAGTTCATGCTCGCCTTCTCGAGCGCGCGCAGCGCCGTCCGGTGCGCGGTCGGGATTCAGCGCGCGCTTGCTCAGAGTGACTCGCGTGTTCGCGTCCGCGCCGGGCTCAACACCGGTGACGTGATCGCCGAGGAGCGTGGCTACTTCGGGCGCGCCGTCTTCGTCGCCTCGCGCGTCGCCGACGCCGCGGGAGGCGGCGAGATCCTCGTCTCGGAGGTGACGCGGCACCTCGTGGGCGACGACGGTTTCGAGTTCCGCGACCGCGGGCCGCACGAGCTCAAGGGCCTGAAGGGGCGGCACCAGCTCTTCGAGGTCGTATGGAGCGCCTGAGGATCCTCCTCGCCGACGACCATCCCGTCGTGCGCCAGGGGCTCAAGACCTTCTTCGCCACGCAGCCCGACCTGGAGGTCGTCGCGGAGGCCGCCACCGGCGCCGAGGCCGTCGCCCGCGCGACGGAGCTCCGCCCCGACGTCGCGCTCCTCGACCTCGTCATGCCGGACGGCGGCGGCATCGAGGCCGCCGCTCAGATCCGGGAGGCCAGCCCGGCGACGAAGGTGATCGTGCTCACGAGCTACGCCGAGGACGAGAACGTCATTCCGGCGCTGAAGGCCGGCGCCGCGGGGTACCTCCTGAAGGACGTCGAGCCGCAGGAGCTGGCCGACGGCGTTCGCCGCGTCCACCGCGGCGAGGCGCTCCTCCACCCCGCGGTCGCGGCGCGCGTCCTCCGCGAGGTCGTCGAGCCCCAAGCCGACCGCGACGTGCTGACCCCACGTGAGGTCGACGTGCTGCGGCTCCTCGGCCGCGGGCTCGCCAACAAGCGAATCGCGCTCGAGCTCGGGATCGCCGAGCGCACGGTCAAGACACACGTCTCGAGCATCCTCGCGAAGCTCGGCGTGACCGACCGGACGCAGGCCGCGCTCTACGCCGTCCGCGAGCACCTGGCCGACCACTGACTCGCCGCTCCACGCGCGCGCATGGTCCTACAATTGCCGCTTCCTCAGTGTTTGCGGACGATAAAAACCCGCAAAGAGCGATCTTTTTGACCCCGGGTGGTTTTGAAGTTCCGCGTGTCGGTCAGTCAAACCACCGAGGGATGACGTCGGCGACGGTGAGAAGAGTGAGTGTGGCGCTAGTCGCAGCGCTTGCGGCTTGCGCGCATACCGGCGTCGCGATGGCCGAAGGCCCCTCGGTATCGCCGCCGGCCACTCCCAGCGTCTCGGTGCCGGCGGCCCCTGCCGTACCGAGCGCACCGGCTGTGCCTGCGGCGCCTGCGGCACCGAGCGTGCCGGCTGCTCCGAGCGTGCCGGCTGTGCCGGCCGCGCCTGCGGCCCCGAGCGCCCCGTCGGCTCCGGTCGCGAGCGTGCCGACGACTCCGAGCGCCCCGGCGACTCCCGTGACGTCGGCCGCACCGGCGCCCACCGCCACGGGTGCCGTCCAGAACGCAAGCGCCACGGTCGCGAAGGCCGCGCCGAGCGCCGCTCAGCCCTCCGCCGCTGCGACGCCGGGTTCCGCTACGGCCTCGGGCGGCAGTGGGGCGGCAGCGCCGACCGCGGCCACGGCCTCGACCGCCAAGTCCGCGTCCTCCGCCGTGAGCCCGGGGCTGAGCGTTCGGTCGAGGTTGATGGTTGGCTCGGCTCCGGGTGGCGTCGCCGGAATCGAAGTCTTCCGCACTCTGCAACCTGCGGGCGCCGCGGCGAGGACGATCGCGTTCGCGCTCTTCTCGCACGCTCTTCCGTCGACGTCGGTTGTCGGAGGGGTGGAGGCCGCCTCGGCGTCTGGTCGCTCGGTAGGCGCCGTCGACCGGGGCACGCCGGTACCGCCGCCGCCGAGCGACTCGACGAGTTTGATCGGAAGCGCGCTCAGCGGCGCGAGCTCGACGTCTACGGGCTCCGCGCTGCTCGTCGCAGCTCTGATCGCAGCATTGTTGCTGGCAACCCCGCGGTTGGGCCGCAGGCTACGGCCCACACCGGACCGTTGGCGGTCGCCAGCGTTCGTCTTCTTACTGGAGCGCCCCGGCTAGGCCCCATTGGGCTTGCCTGTCGGCCCCTGGTCCGGCTCGACCAGGCGCCGTTCGAAACGCTCTAGTAATCGAAGACGAAAAAGAGATCAATCGCGATGAAACGATGCCTAGCATCGCTGGGCGCCACCATCGCACTCGTGCTGGCGATCTGTGCGGGGCCCGCTCTCGCGGGTAGCCCACCGACGCTGCCGACCACGACCACGAGTTCGAGCCCGCAAACGCAGAGCTCGGACCAGGTCCAGTCGGCGACGAACAGCGTCGATCAGAACGCCAACTCGGACGCGACCTCGGCACCCGGTGTGCAATCGAACACCAATGCACCGGTCTCCACCAGCGGCAACAGCTGCTGTGGCGGCGGCGGCTCTGGGGACGTCACCCAGAGCAAC